>NZ_QUGF01000006.1:0-12830 GCF_003479275.1 Clostridium sp. AF20-7
TGAAATTCAAGGGCTGAAGGCGGTTTCTATCAACACATTTTGTCCTATAGGTCGCCTTTTTGTGTAATAGGGAATTCCAAGGAATTTCCTATTACACAAAAAAACTCCCCGAGAAATCATCTCCGGGAGTTCCACGCTGCACTCAGGTTCTGCAGTCAATCATGCAGAAGAAGGGACTTGAACCCTCATGATGTTGCCATCACACGGACCTGAACCGTGCGCGTCTGCCAATTCCGCCACTTCTGCGTAATTTCTAGTGCGGGCAACAGGACTTGAACCTGCACACTCTCGTACCAGAACCTAAATCTGGCGCGTCTGCCAATTCCGCCATGCCCGCTTGCTTGTCTTTCTGACTCACAAGTGAATTCATTATAACATAGGGTAGTTCAAAATGGAAGAGTTTTTTTTATTTTTTTGAATTTTTTTGAAAGTTCTTTTAGAAAAAAATGTGCGGCAAATTCATCCATTCTGAAAGTCCGTGTGTTATTTCGTATAATACTTTTCCTGAAAACATATTCCTAAAGCCGGCTCCTTTGTTTCGTTTTAAACTTTCCAAAAAAACAAGAAAGCCTAAAAAACAAAAGAAAAATCCTCATTTTCTAAGCTTTCTCTATCATGGAGACAACGGGATTCGAACCCGCGACCTTTGCGTTGCGAACGCAACGCTCTCCCAGCTGAGCTATGTCCCCGTCCAAACTGTTATCATTATAGCACAACTGGAATGAATTGCAAGTAGAGAATAAAAAAAACGGAAACCCTTATAAATCAAAGGCTTCCGTTCTTTTCTAGCAGAGCTGCTGACGGGAATCGGACCCGTGACCTCCGCACTACCAATGCGACGCACTACCGACTGTGCTACAGCAGCATCTTTTTGTTTTCGGCTCATCTCTAAGCCTCGATTAGTTTATCATGATACAATCGTTTTGTCAACGGTTTTTTTGAATTTTTTTTATTTTTTTAAATTTCCCGTTTTTTTCATCGGATGCCTCCGTTTTCATTCGCAGACATCCGATTCTCATTTCCTATCTTTTCATATTTCTATATGATTCCAACGGGGAGGGGAGTAGCGGAATCGGTCGCCCGATACCTTTCACTTACCCTACATCATTCTCTGACGCACAATCTCATATGCCAGCACGCCAGCTGCCACCGATGCGTTCAGGGAGTCGATATCTCCCTTCATCGGGATCGATGCGATAAAATCACATTTTTCCCGCACCAGACGGCTGACACCTTCGCCCTCATTGCCAATCACCAGACCGATCGGTCCTTTTAAGTCGAGGCGGTACATGCTCTCTCCGCCCATATCGGCGCAGACAAACCAGAGTCCTCTCTCTTTCAGCTCCTCGATCGTGGCTGAAATATTGGTTACCTTCGCCACCGGCGTATAATTCAGCGCTCCCGCCGAGGTCTTAGCAACCGTCGATGTCAGTCCCACTGCGCGGCGTTTCGGGATGATCACGCCATGTGCGCCTGCCAGATTGGCAGTACGGATGATCGCACCCAGATTGTGCGGATCCTCAATGCCATCCAGAATAAAGAGAAACGGCGGCTCGCCTTTCTCTTCTGCCAGCTTTAGCATATCTTCCACCTCTGCATAGCGGTATGCCGCTGCCTGTGCAATCACGCCCTGATGCTTGCCGGTCTCAGAAAGCTGGTCGAGTCTCTCCTTCGCCACATAGTGGATGATCGTATTCTGCTTTTTTGCCTCTCTCGTGATCGTCTTGACCGGTCCATCCTGGCAGCCATCCAACACAAACAGCTTATCCACCGTCTTGCCCGAACGGAATGCCTCTAAAACGGCGTTTCTGCCTTCGATCATCGTCTCTTCAAATCTATTTTCCTGCTTATTTTCCTGTTCCATCTATTTTCCTCATCATGATTTATAACGATATTAATTCTCCCATCTGTTCCAGCCCTTTTCCCAGAAGTTCTGCCATCCTGTCAAACTGCTCGGTCAGATAGAGATAGCCCATCAGCGCCTCAAATCCGGTCGCCATCCGGTAATCCTTCATCGTCGCGTGCTTCGGCATCGTAAAAGATTTCGCATTGCGTCCGCGTCGGTATGCCGCCTTCTCCGCATCCGTCAGCTCTTCCTCCAGAAGCAGATAAAAACGTGCCTGTGCGTCCGCCTTGACCAGGTTCGCCGTCTTCTTGTGCATCTTGTTGACCTGCATATTGCCGCGGTTCATGACAAGGGTGCGGATCGCCAGCTCATAGACCGCATCGCCGATATACGCCAGCGCCAGCGGGGAATACTCTCCCGCCTCAACATGTTTTAAATGCAGCGCCTCCTTGAACGCATTTAAGCCCGTTTCCATTTGACGCCCTCTCTCGTATCTTCCAGAATAATTCCCATATCGAGAAGCTGTCCACGGATCTCATCTGCCAGTGCGAAATTCTTGTCTTTTCTCGCCTGCTGGCGTTTTGCGATCAAGTCTTCTACTTCGCTGTCCAGAATTTCTTCCTTCTTCTCCGTGATAATACCGAGCACATCGCAGAGTTTGTCCATCGTCTCTTTGACATAAGAAACGTATGCCTTCGTCGATGCTTCCGAAATCGTGGAGTTGCTCAGGCGTACAATCTCAAAAATAGCTGAAATCGCATCTGCAGTGTTGAAATCATCGTCCATCGCCGTCTCGAACTTCTGAACCAACTCCTCGACTGCTGCCTGACTCTGCTTCTCCTCCGCCGTCATCTCACCCTCTTTCGATGCTTTCAGGCAGTCTGCCTGATGCTCTGCCGCAGTGCGGATGCGCTCTAAGCTGTTTTTCGAAGCTTCCATCAAATCCGCGCTGAAATTGAGCGGGCTGCGGTACTGGGCGCTCAGCATGAAGAGACGCAGAACCTGCAAATCGTATTTCTCACTGATCTCACGCACGGTAAAGAAGTTTCCAAGAGATTTGGACATCTTGCGGTTATCGATATTTAAGAATGCGTTGTGCATCCAGTAGTTGGCAAAGGTCTTGCCGTTCGCGCACTCGCTCTGCGCGATCTCATTTTCATGGTGCGGGAAGATCAGATCCTCTCCGCCTGCATGGATATCGATGGACTCGCCGAGGTATTTCTTGGACATCTCGGAGCACTCGATATGCCAGCCTGGACGGCCCTGGCACCACGGAGACTCCCAGAACGGTTCTCCTTCTTTTTTCGGTTTCCAGAGAACGAAATCGGTCGGATCTTCCTTGCCTTCCTCGCCGGTTACCTTGATCTCACGGAAACCGGACTGCAGATCGTCCAGATTTTTATGGGACAGCTTTCCGTACTCTTTAAAGGATTTGGTGCGGAAATAAACCGTGCCGTCAGCTGCCACATACGCATGTCCTTTTTCGATCAGCGTATTGATCATCTCGATCATACCGCCGATCTCCTGAGTCGCCTGCGGATTCTTCGTCGCCGGTTTGACGTTCATCATCTCCATATCTTTTTTGCACTCTGCGATATAGCGCTTGGAGATCGTCTCCGCATCCACGCCCTCCTCGATGGCTTTCCTGATGATCTTGTCATCCACATCAGTAAAGTTAGATACATAGTTTACTTCGTATCCTTTGTACTCAAAATACCGGCGGACCGTATCAAATACGATCATCGGTCTTGCATTTCCAATATGAATAAAATTGTAAACGGTCGGTCCGCACACATACATCTTAACCTTGCCCGGTTCGATCGGCACAAACTCCTCTTTTCTGCGGGACAATGTGTTGAAAATTTTCATAACCTCATTACTCCTCTTCTATTTTAAATCTGCTTCCGGTACTGCCTGACAGCCGCCACAGCCGCCGCAGCCACCGCAAGCCGCTGCCTGCGTCATCATTTCACTATCATAACAGTAATTCTCCACTTCCGTCAACAGGGTAATCGCCTGTGAGGAAATGCCCTCGCCGCTGCCTGTAAAACCAAGCCCTTCCTCGGTCGTCGCCTTGACACTCACGCGGCTGACCGGAAGTCCCAGCGCATCTGCAATATTTTCTGCCATCTGTGGGCGGTATGCAGCCAGCTTCGGGCGCTGCGCAATGATCGTGGCATCGATATTTTCAATCACATAGCCGCGTTCCTGCAGAAGTTTCCCTACCTTTTTCAGAAGCTCGATGCTCGACGCACCCTCATATTCCGGATCCGTGTCCGGAAAATGCTGTCCGATGTCGCCCAGTGCCGCCGCCCCTAAGAGCGCATCCATCACCGCATGCACCAGCACATCCGCATCCGAATGTCCTAACAGCCCCTTCTCATACGGGATCGTCACGCCGCCTAAAATCAGTTCCCGATCCGGAACAAGTTTATGCACATCATATCCCTGTCCTATTCTCATCGTATTCCAGTTCCTTTCTTGGTCATTTTGTAACTGTCCGGACTGCCCGCAGTTACTTTATTTGATAAATTATTTTATACTTTTGAAAAATATACACTTATCCAACAATTTTTAATTTTCGCTCAATACAGCGGACTTCCAGATTGCTCTGGTACTGACAGCTCTCGCCGTCCACGTGAACTGCCATCGGGCGTTCCGTGTAGATCTGGACCTCCCGGCAGCTGAAGCACCGAAGCCCCCGGTTGTGGGAGCGCCGGAACAACGCCCGGAGCAGGGTTCCAAGCACCTGCCGCTTCGAGGCATGGCTGACAATGCAGACCTCCAGGTTGCCGTCGCTGCTGTCCGCCTTCGGCGCAAACCAGAATCCGCCACCCTCGCAGGGTTGAATCTGTGCACTGATAAAATAAATATAATTAAATTCCACCCGGCGCGTTCCATCGAGCAAAATATACCCCGGGATCGGTTTCGCCTTCAAATACTGTATAAATCCCAGTATCCGGTACGACAATCGCCGCAGATGAATCCGGTTACAGATATTTTTGATCGCCGAACGCTGCATATGCTGGCATACCTCCGCATCCAGCCCGATCCCCGCGCTGACGATAAAACGCCGATGTCGGAGCACATCATCGCCATATGCAATCACACCATAATCGATCTGCCGGATCCGCCGCGCCTTAAAAATCCGGCGCAGTCCACGCATCGGTCTTCTCGAAAGCCGGAGCCCGCGCGCCAGATCACTGCCTGTCCCCACCGGAATATAGCCCAGCGTCACCATGTCGCAGGAAACGATTCCGTCCACGACCTCATTCATCGTCCCGTCACCGCCCACGACCACAATCACCCGTGCCTCCTTGCAGTGGGACGTCAGCTTCCTTGCATACTCTGTCGCCTGCCCCGCATATTCTGTCAAATATGCCTGATACTCAACCCCGTCCCGCACAAGCCGCTGCTCTATTTTCTTCCATATCTTATAGCCGCGGTCACTCTGTGAAGCGGGATTAATAATGAAATAATACATTACTCCATCCTCATATTTTGCCATAACGTCCCCTGCTTTCCGAAAATACAGAAACTCCCCTGCTGGGCCGTTATATTTTATCTTTTACCCTGCCAGAATACCTGTCACAGGATACAGCGCCATTACAATTTTGCATAAAATAAGTATACCATACTTCCTTTTAAATGATAAGAAAATTTCTATAAATTATTTTCTCAAAAGTGTTGACAATCTTGAAAATTTATATTATACTTGCAAAGCAATCGCAATTTGTGTGAGTGTCAGCGGGATCTTAGCTCAGCTGGGAGAGCATCTGCCTTACAAGCAGAGGGTCACAGGTTCGAGCCCTGTAGGTCCCACTTTTCTAAATTTAATATGGCGAGATAGCTCAGTTGGCTAGAGCATGCGGTTCATACCCGCAGTGTCGAGGGTTCGAATCCCCCTCTCGCTATTTTATCTGGGATCTTAGCTCAGCTGGGAGAGCATCTGCCTTACAAGCAGAGGGTCACAGGTTCGAGCCCTGTAGGTCCCACTTTTTAAAATTTAATATGGCGAGATAGCTCAGTTGGCTAGAGCACGCGGTTCATACCCGCGGTGTCGAGGGTTCGAATCCCCCTCTCGCTATTGATGAAGCAGCTTGCAATTGAGCAAGCTGTTTTTATTTTACTTAAAGTCCCTGTCCATCCATAAAATTTTTGTTTAACAAATTTCACATTCCATAACCTTTTTCTTAATATTTATAACAATCCCTATTTAGCCTTGAAGTTGGCGGATGAGTGTGCTATAATCAGACGAACTTGGAGAGATGTTAAAATAATGTTAATTTATTTATGATAAAAAGAAAATCGAGGTTGATTGATATGAAACATTTTCTGAAGGAACTCCTGAAGAAATACGGGCATATATGGATTCTGGGATACGGATTTATCTATCTTCCGTGGTTTATGCATCTGGAAAAAACCGTGACCTCCAATTACCATATCATGCACTCATCGCTGGATGATATGATTCCGTTTAATGAATACTTCGTCATCCCATATTTACTGTGGTTCGCCTATGTGACCGCTGCGATTGCATACCTGTTCTTTAAGAACAAGGAAGAATATTACCGGTTATGTGCATTTTTATTTACCGGCATGACACTGTCACTCTTAATCTGCACCCTGTTCCCGAATGGAACTGACCTGCGGACCGCCGTAGACCCGGACAAGAACCTCTGTTCCCGTCTTGTCTATATGCTCCACCAGGCTGACACGAACACGAATGTATTTCCAAGCATCCACGTGTACAATTCCATCGGAACCCACATCGCGGTCATGAAGAGTGAATCTCTGAAAAAGCACAAAGTAATCCGGATTCTTTCCGGTATCCTGATGGTCGCTATCTGCATGGCAACTGTCTCGCTGAAGCAGCACTCGGTTCTGGACGTCGCAGGCGCGATTCTTTTAAGCGCAGCTATCTATCCGTTAGTATATGCGGGAAGCACGCAGGAAGAGACAGAGAACGAACCGGAATATATTCGCTAAAGGATTTCTCAAGACAAGTAAACATAAGCTGGCGCCAAAGTATGACAGGTGCCAGCTTTTTATCTGCGATAAATCCCCCCTGCCGCAGCCGTTACGAAAACTAGGTTTCTAACATTCATCACGTGGTAATCCCTTATCGAATCATATCTAATGATTGACATAGAATCAGAAAATCCGACCATCTGGAAACACTCGACTTTCCAGACGATCGGATCTTTTAATTTCACTTTTATGATAGATTTGATTTCGTTTTCTAATCCATATTATTTCAATTTTTATAATGGATTTCTAGTTAAACCCATAAAACTTCTGCGAAATCTTATAGCAGGCGATCGACACCTTCCGTCCGCCTTTTCCCGGCAGGTTTACGCCCTGTCCGAGGAAGCCCCAACGCAGGCGCATATATAACGTGAAGTTCTGCTGTTTCAGATATTGCCACAGTTCTTTTTTCTTCTTCAGATTTTCCTCTGTCTCCGAGCGAATCGCCAAAATCGAGGTAACCGTCATCATAATCTCCAGATAACGGACCATGTAGTGACGCAGCTTCGGATTTTTAATCTTCGTCACATCATAATATCCTAACATCAGCTTCGTGACAAGAATCTGCTGGTCGATACGACCGATCATAACCTTTTCGTTGACCGACTGGTCATCGCGTCCGATAAAATAGCGGTAGAAATTCACATCCAGATAGTACATGGATTTTACGTGCGGAAGCGGCTGGTAAACGAAAATGTTATCCACATAGAATGTGTGCTTCGGCAATTCCAGGCCGCAGCTTCGAAGCATTTCTACTCGGTAAATAACCGAGTGCATCAGGATATACTGTCCCAGGCGGAAGCCTCTTGCACCGTTCCAGTCGATGAGCTGGCGTTTTGGGAGCGCCATGTTGTAGTTCATGACCTTTTTGTGTTTTGCGCCCTGTTTTTCATAAACGAAGTTGGTAATCAGCATATCCAGCGTCACATTGTCATGGACAAATTTGCGCAGCGTATCCAGAACCTCCATATATGCCTCTTCGTTGACCCAGTCATCGCTGTCCACGACCTTATAATAGACGCCCGTCGCATTGCGCAGTCCCGCATTGACGGCCTCGCCGTGACCACCGTTTTCCTGATGAATCGCCCGGCAAATTCCCGGATAGTTTCTCTCATACTCATCGGCAATCTCCGCCGTATTATCTTTTGTGGAACCGTCATCCACGATCAGGATCTCCACCTCATCGCCGCCCGGCAGCAGAGATTCGATGCAGTTACGCATATATGCCGCCGAATTGTAGCACGGAATCGCTACCGACAACAGTTTCATTGGTTTATTTTCTCTCAAAACTCCAGTTCCTCCATCTCTTTGTTGACCCGATCCTCACAGGAGCGCATGGCGAGAATCGTCTGTTCCATCAGTTTGTCTAATTCCCAGCCAAGCTGATCAGCCCCGCGGCGGATCACATCTCTGGAACATCCAGCCGCAAATTTCTTGTCCTTAAATTTCTTCTTAAGACTTGAAAGCTCCATGTCCTTGGTGCTCTTGGACGGGCGCATCTTCGCCGCCGCCCAGATAAGCCCTGTCAGCTCATCGGCTGCAAACAACACCTTTTCCATCTCATGTTCCGGAGCCACATCCACCCGTATGCCATAGCCGTGGCTGACAACCGCATGGACTAAATCTTCCTCTGCGCCTCCGTCGCGCAGAAGCTCCGGTGCCCGCTCGCAGTGTTCTTCCGGATAAAGTTCAAAATCAATGTCATGCAGCAGTCCTGCCATGCCCCAAAATGCTTTTTCGTCCCCGTATCCCAGCTGCTCGGCATACCACTCCATGACGCCTTCCACGGTCAATCCATGTAAAATATGAAATGGTTCTTTATTATACTTGCGAAGGAGCGCAAGCCCCTGTTCTCTGCTCAGCGATGTCTGTTTCATCCTCCGTGCCTCTCTTTCTCTTTCCACGTTTCCGTGTCCAGATCCTTGTTTGAGTCCTGATTGGAAATATTTTTCTGTGCAAAAAATACATTCTTTTCAAGATTCTCAGTAATTCACACTATCTATAGTTATAACAAAATTAACCAGCAAAATAAAGCAGATTTTTGTAAAAGTATTGTGAACAAGTCGTTGCTGTTCACGCATACGTGCCCAGTAATAACAACTCAAACTCCCCACATCTGCCACATTGATTGAAATTCTCTTTCAAAATAAGTTACGCATCGTCTTAAACACCACCCATAATTAATCTTCTCCACTGTTTCTGCCGCATAGATCGGATAAGCAGCCACCTGCTCGTCATTAATATAATAGGATGCCTGCCCGACCTCCTGTCCTTCATGAACCGGTGCTTCCAGCTCGGTCGGGTATTCATAACGGATATCTGGCTTCTCGTCCGCGCGCAGAAGCATCAGAAACGTCTGTTTTTCCGATGGCAGATTCAGTGTGAGCGCCGTCGTTCCTTTCACGCCCCACCTCACCTCCACCTCCGGAAATGTTTTCTCCCGGTCAAATATATCATACCAGTTATATGTATCAAATGCATACTGATCGAGTTTCCGCATATCCGCCCATTTGTACGTCTTGTGCGGTGGCCACCCGCAGCCGAGAAGCGCCACCGTAAATGCTTTTCCCTCTTTTTTTAACGCCGCCACATAACAGTACCCGGCTTTCCCGGTAAATCCCGTCTTGCCCGACAGCACCTCCGCGCACTGGCTTAAAAGCGCGTTGTGGTTTGCCAGGTAAAATGAACGGTTTCCCGACTCATCCTGAATCGTCCGTGATGCCGTACGGGTAATTTCCAGAAATGTTTCGCGGCACGGCGACTGGAACGCGCAGTAGCGCATGATGCGCGCCATATCCGCCGCCGAAGCGCTGTGTTCGTTTCCATCCTCATCCGCAACGTCCAGACCGTTCGGTGTCACGAAACAAACATTCTTACATCCTATCTCCCGCGCTTTCCGGTTCATTTTCTCCGCAAATCCTTCCACACTTCCCCCGATGTGCTCCGCCACCGCCACGGCGCTGTCGTTGTGGGATTCCAGCATCAGGGAATAGAGTAGATCCGATAGGCGGTACCGCTCCCCCGCCCGCATATTGAGCTGGACATCCGGCATGGAGGCCGCTTTCTCTGATACCTCGACCCAGTCATCTGGATTTCCCTGTTCCAGTGCGAGAATGCAGGTCAGAATCTTCGTCGTGCTTGCCATCGGATAAGCGGTATCCGCATCTTTCTCCGCCAGAATACGCCCACTGTCCGCATCCATGAGAACCCAGGCGCGGGCGTGAAGGGTCTGTTGTAGAGAAGTCTCTTTCTCTCCCATAATCTCTTTATTTTCTATGTTTTCACGAACAAAAACCGCCCCGCCGGCCGGAACCAACTGAATCATCGCCAGTATACTTCCTGCCAGCAGAACGGCTATCCATTTTCTGATTCTATCTCCCATCCGGCTGCTCCGGAATCCCTTTTCAGGAGATTATATGAGAATAAACCTGTTTTCTATGACTTTTTCTTTTTATTTTTCCAGCGGCTCATTCAGCTTCTCCGTCCCCGGCAGCACAAACCGTCCGCCCGCGATGATATTTACTCTCGTTCCATCTGGATGAACCGCCTCGATCGTATCCAGCTCGGAGTACGGGATTGTAATGTCCGTATGACAGCCAAAATATGCCTCCTGCGGGTTTTCTTTGCGTTTTGCTGAAATCTCATTCTCACGCGCCACCATCTCGCGTCCATCCGGGTTGAAGACCGGGCAGTCCTCCATCCAGCTGTAGCAGGTATCGCCTACCGCAAAGTGCGGTCCCATCTTCTCGGCAATCAGAATCGGGAATTTGTCGAGAATGCCGTAGCGCAGCGCTACCTCATACGCAGTTGTGTTGGTGCCAATCGCAAACTCGCCCATCGGCAGCGTCTCATGGTTTTTGAGGATCATCTGTTTCACTAACGCCTTATTTTCCTCTTCCGTCTCAAAGTTTTTGCAGGTATAGGAGACAGCGATACCATTTTCAAACCGGATTTCCAGATCTTTGAACTGAAATTCCCCGATATAGACGCTGCCGACATGCAGAAGCCCGTTTGTCCCAGCAAGCTGCGGGGAGGTAAAGACTTCTCCAACCGGAATATTTACATCCGCCACACAGTTTTCGAAATTCGACTGTTTCGTCGGCTCAGCAAGCGTGTGAAGCTGTACGGTCAGATCGGTGCGGTTGCCGCCGCGTCCGCTGATGTGGACTTGCGATGCCTGATCCAGTTCGTTGATCATGATCTGCTGGATGTCGCGGTACAGCTCATAGTCCAGCGTATTGATGCGGATCGTCTCCTTAAAAATCGCCTCAAACTCCGCTCCGATCTCCGGAAGCGGGAATGCAATGATTGTGAAGCTCGTCTCCGTCCCCGGAATATACGCGTCCACAATCTGCATCGCCTCATTGCTGTAGGATAACAGCAGTTTCTCCTGTTTTTCACTTAAAGAAAAGGCTGCTGCTGCATTGACCGGCTCAAATCCGGCCTCGCCGAAGGTTTCCACAACTGCCGGACCGGCATATACCGACGCCAGATCCTTGTATGTCTCATATGCCACCTTCAAAATAGACAGTTTCCGCTCACGAAAGGCCTTGTCCAGGTAAACCGCATTGTCGTAGCGGTGATCATACTCGTACTGGCGGTTCGCCGGTGTGCCATAGTAACCGTTCGTGCGCGCCGCCATCCGGTTCACAGTGCCGATGGAGGCGCGGGCAATGATCGGCTCCAGACCGAGTTCGCGGAAATTTTCCACTGCCATCCGGATCATGCGCTCAAATCCGATGTGGTAACGGATCTGCACCGTTTTCTTGCCCTCATAGCTGCGTCCGGTCGCCGCAAATCCCTTGCGGTAGCCTTCTGTGTAGGTATCTGCCATCCGGCGTACCGTCTCCTCCGGCAGCTCATTCATAAAACGTGCCGTCGCAAGCTCTGTCTCCGAGATATATTCGCCAAACCGGTACAGATAACGCAGATCGTTTAAATCACTGTCCATGATGATCGATTTTCCAAAATCCAGCGACGGATCCAGCGTCTCACGCACCCGCCACGGAAGCATCCTGTCACAATAATCACTGACAAAATAGTAGAGCGGCTCGCGAAGCTCCGCCACCTCCGGAGTACCGCCCTCAAACAGGTTGTAAACCTCAATAAACAGTTCCTCCAACACCGTCACATCCACCAGACGGCTCTCATAGGCATAAACGATCGCGCTGCGGATCTCCGTATAGAGAAATGACAGCCACGGACCATAGTTCTCTCCCAGCTCTTTTGCCGCATAGTCCGGGTTCGCAAAGCTCTTCCCATACGCCCCTGGAAGTATATCCGCATAAAGTGTCCGGTTAAATTCTGCTGCCTCTTTCTGGCTCATCGCCGCCAGCGTCCCATCCATCTGTTTCTGGAAGGTTTCTTCTATCAGCTCGATAAACTGGACGGTGCGCTCAAAAAATGCCCGGTATGGCTCACCAACCGTCGCTTCTTCTTTCATATGGCCGATGCGCTCCATCGCGAGCTCATGGCGCTCCGCAACCGCCTCATTTTCTTCTTTCAAAAGTTCCCAATATTTCATGTTCAGATATTTCCCTCCTTCTGCCATCGCCAAATTTCACTTTCAAACCACGCCCGCCGCAAAGGCTCTTACCGGCGTTCCATTGGTCCGGCATTCCAGGCAAGCCACGCATAAAAACCATTCATTCTTAGCCCCGGATGCCAATCAAAATCGTCACAATCCACCAGATGACCAGAAGCCCCGACAAAATCGTACCAATTTTCGCGAATATATATTTTTTTTCTTCTTCTTTAAAAGATTTCCATCCGTACATCAGCGACGCCACGGAAAATAATATGCTCGAAAAGCACATCGACAGCGCGCCGACCGGCGTATTGCCCTGGCTGCGGACACTGAATGCCATCCCTGCCACGCACAGCAGCAGACCGACTCCCGCCAGTCCCAGGCAGAGATAGCCGTGTTCTGCCATCGGCTTTTGGGTATAAAAAAAAC
>NZ_QUGF01000006.1:12840-266194 GCF_003479275.1 Clostridium sp. AF20-7
CCGTGTTCTGCCATCGGCTTGCGGATATAAGAAATCCGGTTATCTGTTTGACGTCCCATGCAGACACCTCCCAATTGCACGTGTAATCCACTGGCAGAGGTAGCCAGCAATTCCACCTAACGTATTTAAAAACATATCATCCACATCAAAACTTCCCACCTTGAATACGAGCTGAATCGTCTCGATGCTCAAAGTCAGAAGGAAGCTCAGAATCAACATCAGGTACCATTTTCCAAATCTCGGACTGATGATCGGCAGGAAAAATCCAAACGGCATGAAGCACACCACGTTGCCAGCCGTATTTAACAGGAACGCTTCCGTTCCCACTATATCACGATAAATATAAAACCGTTTGATTTCCTTAAATAAAACGAGATTATAGGCATACTCCACATGCGGCGCGCGCCCGAATCCGTCCGAAAAAAACATAAAATATATAAGAAGCACCAGGTATGCGACAAAGAATATCCAGCACACCTTCTGATGCGTTTTTGTCCGTTTCCACATAATTCCCCACATAAACTGCCAGAAATGAGAAAAACCGTACACCGTCCCCGGTCATACGGTTTTTCTCTTTCGACTGGGCATATCTGCCCTGTTTCAAATCCAATTTTTAGAATGTAATATCTGATTTGCGTTTCAGTAAAAACGCACCGCTGACGATCGCCATCACACCGGCTGCCAGCCCTACCGTGATGATCACACTTCCAATCACGATATTAATCACACCGGTTCCCTGCATCGTTTTGTAGATCTTTTCCATATCGATCCGCTCCTTCTTACACTCCGTCGCATGGCATTTCCCATTTCAAGCATGCCGCTCCGTGAACCAAATTCCTATTTTGCACCGTACTGCTCATAGTATGCGTCGATCGCTGCTTTCAGTGTATCATCGATCACGACCTTGCCCTGGCACTCCTTGTTGTACAGGCACTCTACGACATCTGACATCGATACGATCGCTGCGGTCGGGAAGCCGTACAGTTCCTTGATCTCATCCAGCGCACACTTTTCTCCCTTGCCGCGCTCCATACGGTTTAAAGATACCATCAGGCCTTTGATCTCCACATCTGCCTGGGATTTGAGGATCGGGAAGGTCTCCTCGATGGATTTACCGGAAGTGGTTACATCCTCGATGATAACGACGCGGTCGCCGTCCTTTAACTTGCTTCCCAGAAGGATGCCGGTATCGCCGTGATCCTTGACCTCTTTCCGGTTGGAGCAGTAACGTACTTCTTTGCCGTACAGCTCACTGATCGCCATCGAGGTGGCAACTGCCAGCGGGATTCCCTTGTAAGCCGGTCCAAACAGGACATCGAAATCCAGACCATAGTTGTCATGAATCGCCTTTGCGTAATACTCGCCCAGACGGCGCAGCTGCGTACCGGTTACATATGCACCCGCGTTCATGAAGAACGGAGATTTACGTCCGCTCTTTAAGGTAAATTCGCCAAACTTGAGCACTTCGCTCTCTACCATGAAATTGATAAATTCCTGCTTATACTGTTCCATCATACTCTCCTATCTTACCGAACCGCACCAATCAGTTCATGTATATCTTCAATGCCATATTTTTCCATGTAGGCGTCGATGCCCTTCACGATCTCCTCCGTCGCATACGGATTATGGAAATTCGCCGTACCGACTGCCACCGCGCTTGCGCCTGCCAGAATAAATTCGATCGCATCGTCCGCATTCATGATACCGCCCATGCCGATGATCGGAAGCTTGACCGCCTGCGCCACCTGGTAAACCATGCGGACTGCCACTGGTTTCACTGCCGGGCCGGACAGACCGCCGGTACGGTTGGCTACCGCAAAGGTTCTCCGGTTGATATCGATCTTCATGCCAGTCAGTGTGTTGATCAGGGACAGCACATCCGCACCGCCTGCCTCGGCTGCCTTCGCCATCTCCGTGATGTCGGTAACATTCGGGCTGAGCTTCATGATAATCGGCTGTTTCGCATGGCGTTTTACCTCGCGGGTGATCGCCTCCACTGCTTTCGGATCCTGTCCAAATGCGATGCCGCCCTCCTTGACGTTCGGGCAGGAAATGTTGATCTCCAGCATATCGACCGGCTGGCTCGCCAGTTTTTCCACTACATCGACGTAATCTTCCGTCGTTTTTCCACATACATTGACGATAATCTTCGTATCATACTGACGTAAAAACGGGATATCCCTCGATGCAAATAAATCATACCCCGGATTCTGTAAGCCGATCGCGTTGATCATGCCGCCGTACACCTCCGCAATACGCGGGGTCGGATTGCCTGGCCACGGCACATTTGCCACACCCTTGGTCACAACCGCGCCGAGCTTGTTCAGATCGACCATCTCGCCGTACTCTGCCCCTGAACCAAAGGTTCCGGATGCCGTCATGACCGGGTTTTTAAGCTCTACACCCGCAAGATTGACTGCCATCTGTCTCATAATTCTACCTCCTCGGCTAAAAATACGGGACCATCCTTGCAGATCCGCTTATTGTGTACATTGCTGTGGTGGTCTACATCCTTCGACTGGCAGACACATGCCAGACAGGCGCCGATTCCACATGCCATCTTCTCCTCCAGGGAAATATAGCACTTGATTCCCTTTTCTGCCGCATACTCCTTGATGGCGCGCAGCATCGGGGTCGGTCCGCAGGCGTAGATCACATCCGCCGTCAGGTTCTGCTCCCGGATCGCGTCCAGGACATTGCCCTTCGTGCCGACGCTTCCGTCCTCGGTCGCCACAAAGACTTCTCCATATGCCTCAAATTCATCCCGGAGGAAGAGATTTTCATCCCGGTATCCTAAAATGATCTGTTTTTCGCAGTTTAACTGTTTCGCCATCTCAAGCATCGGCGGAACACCGATACCGCCGCCGATCAGAAATACATTTTCGCCCTCCTGCGGGAAACCATTTCCCAGAGGTCCCATGATGTCGATCGGGTCTCCGGAAACATATTTGGAAAATTCATCTGTTCCTTTACCGGCAATCCGGTATACGATCCGCAGGCGTCCTTCATCCGGATCTGCCTCGCAGATACTGATCGGGCGCGGAAGAAGTCTGGAACCGTCCTGGCTGTAGACCGAGATAAACTGTCCCGGTCTTGCCTCGTCCGCTATGTCCGTCACGATCCACATACTGAAAATGCCAGGTGCCAGTTCTTCCTGACTGTATACAACTGCCGTTTCTTTCTTCTGTGCCATGAGCTCCTCCTTACAGTACGCGTCCGATGTCCGCAATCATATCGATGACAGCCTGTCTCGATGCGTCCGCAAAATGCTCCGCACCGAATTTGGCGTATGCATCTTTCTTGTATGCCGCGATGATACCGCGGGAAGAATTGACGATCGCGCCCAGTCCATCCTCGTTGAAGCAGTATTTTAAGTCTTCGGCCGTACCACCCTGTGCGCCATAACCCGGAACCAGGAAGTAAGTCTTCGGCATCAGCTTACGCAGAATCTTGCTCATCTCCGGGTAGGTTGCGCCCACAACCGCGCCTACATTACTGTAGTCGCCATCCATGGAAGCCTCACCCCACTCAACGACCTTCTCCGCTACCAGCTCATAAAGCGGGCGGCCGTCCACCAGACGATCCTGGAACTCACCGCTGGACGGGTTAGAAGTCTTTACCAGTACAAAGATACCGCGGTCGGATGCATTACACTCGTCCACAAACGGTTTCACGCCGTCGGTTCCCAGATACGGGTTGACCGTCACATACTCGGTATTGAACGCGGAACAGGTTGTATTTCCAACCTTCACGCTGCCGAGATGACCGGTTGCGTAGGCAGCCGATGTGGAACCGATGTCGCCGCGCTTGATGTCTCCGATGACAACTAAGCCCTTCTGCTGGCAGTATTTGACGGTCCGGTCATACGCTTTCAGACCTTCGATGCCAAACTGTTCATACATCGCAATCTGCGGTTTGACCGCCGGAATCAGATCAGCCGTCGCATCCACGATCGCACGGTTGAACTGCCAGATCGCCTCTGCCGCTCCTTCCAGGGTCTCTCCGAACTCCGCAAATGCTTTTTCCTTCACGTGCTCCGGAATATATCCAAGCATCGGATCCAGTCCTACACAGATCGGTGCCTTTGTCTTCTGAATCTTCTCAATCAATTTACTAACCATCACGTTCTCCTCCAGAGTATCTCTCATAAATAATCAACTTATTTTATCATAAGTGGAGGGCGCTTTCAAGGGCACGGAGCAAGGAAAAAAGGGTTTTTGCTTATGCCCTTTTGATTGCCCCGAAAGAAGCGCGCCAGCTGTCACGGCATCGGACGGCTGGCGCGCTTCTTTCTTGAGTGTATCGTTTCTTTGAATAATTGGTTTTAAAATTGCAAAATTAGTTTTTCTTGCTCAAATATAAACTATTTCAACATTTAATACAATGAATCAATGCATCTAATGCAGCGTCAACGTCGCCACATAATCTCCATTTTTGTAACTTTTAGCCGCAAAATGTTCCTCCGTCTCCGTCTGAAGTTCCATCCAGAGTTCTTCGGCGGCGAGCATAATGTGGGAGAGCATGATGCCGATGCTGAATTCGCGCATCGCATGGAAGCTCTTGCCCGGAAAGCGGGTTTTTAGGGCGAACACATAGATTCGGTCGGAATAGACGATGAAGCGCCACGGCTGGGTGTTCATCGCGGACGGTGCGAGACGCGCCGCACGGAGAATCGTCTTCATCTGCTCTCCGGCTTCTTCCTTGAAAATACAGAGTTCATTGAGCGGGAGGCGCTTTGCCAGCGGGCTTTCACGGTAGAGCTTGCCCTCCGGGTAGCCGAATGCGACCATCATCAGGCAGCGTTTGCCGCCGCGCACCTTCTGCGCCGGCTGCACGCTGCCCAAATAGCAGGTTCCAAGCCCTTTTGCCGTCATATAGAGCACCATCTGCTCCATCAGATAACCGGCATTGCGCTCGCAGCCTTCCTCCTGGTCCGAATAGATCGCCAGATAGTAGGGAGCATCCACCTTCCAGAGTCCGTGGACATCGGCTTTTTTCTTTGTATTGTCGAATATCACTGCCTCAACCCGGATCCGGTCATTTAACCGGGAGGTCTTATCAAAATAGGACAGGATCTGCCCACGCAGCTTCTCCGTGACCTCCCGATCGGTGTATTTTCGAACTGAATGGCGACATCCTATCGCCTCATACAAATTCATCATACCTGCTCCCCTCCTATCTTTTTGCTGCCGTTATCATGCGCATGACCCGCAGTATCTTTTTCTCTGCCTCTCTACGTGCATTCCAATTTCTATACAAATTCTGACCGTTTCAGCACCACCTTTAAATCAGTCCCGACATCAGTGGTACTACCACTACGGTCAAAAGACCGGCGACCGCAATTGACAAGCTGCTCATCGCACCCTCGATCTCGCCTAATTCCAGCGCCTTTGCCGTTCCAATCGCATGAGCTGCTGTTCCAAGTGCCAGCCCCTTCGCGATTGGCTCTTCAATTTTAAATATCTGAAACAGCCAGTCGGCTATAATATTTCCCAAAATTCCTGTAATTATAATGCTGATAACCGTCAGCGTCACGATACCTCCCGCTTCCTCGCTGACGCCCATGCCAATCGCCGTCGTAATGGACTTCGGAAGCAATGTCACATAGTGCGTATGCTCCAGTTGAAAGAAACGGCACATCACATAGATACTGCCGACACTTCCCGCTCCCCCTGCCACAATTGCAGAAGCAACCGCAATCAGGTGCTGGCGCAAAAGCTCCAGCTGCTTATACAGCGGAATCGCCAGACAGACCGTTGCCGGTGTCAAGAAATAGCCCAGATACACCGCACCGCGGTTATACTCCTTATATTCTATATGAAAAACAGATAAAAATGCAATCACAACTATAATTGCAACCAGCAGCGGATTTAAAATCGCCCAGCCGGTCTTCTTTTTCAGCCAGACGCCCAACATATACGCGCCAACGCTGACCAGCATTCCAAAATAAAGAGAAGAATGAATCAGTCCATTCATGCTTTCGCACCTCCTTTATTCTTTCTGCGGATGATGCTCTGCGCCACGCACCCGGTCGCAACCATAACAAATACCGTCGAAATCACGGTAATCACTGTCAGCGGCACCAGGATGGACTCCGCCTCCTGCACGCTGTCAAGCAGACCTACACCTGCCGGTATAAACATAATCGGCATCGTATCCAGGAAGAAATCTCCCACTTCCGCCACATCTTCTATATGTAATGCACCTGTGCAAAGCAGAAGCAGAAGAATGAACAATCCGTATACGCCGGACGGAACCGGAAACGGAAGCAGATAGTTCAAAAACTCTCCCAGCATTGTGATGCCAAAAATAATTGTCACTTCTTTCAAGTACTTCATGATGTCTTCACCTTTCGTATTTAATGCCTCTATTCTATCACTCCCAAATTTATAGGACAATATGAAAATTAGCATAAATTCTGTCAATTTCCTTGAATTTTTTGCGTCTTTTTTATACGATACAGGTAAGCTTTTCCGATTCGTAAAATCCAGACATTTTCGATCCAAAAAACGTGAAGTTTTTATCCGCAAATACGTTTATCTTTATGAAAGACTTATCTTCTCAGCTGCTTTTGTAGCTGGTACACTTTGTATTGCAAGAAAGAAAGGATTAGAAGTTATGAATTTAATTCAGACAAACTCTCTCTCTGCCAGACAGGCAGAACAGATCCTGGCACTGTTGAATGAATGCCAGAAGACGCAGCCGATCCACATTTCTTTTCCATTTGAAGACGGAAATTGTTTCCTGCTTCTTCTGGATGAATCAGAGACACTTGCAGCCATCATGGGAATGATCCTTCCACCGGATGGCTCTTCGGACGAGGAACCCGTCGAATGCATCGCCTTCACCCGCCCTTCCCTGCGCCGACGCGGATATTTTGCCGCACTCTTAGAAAAAGCCTGCGACATCTCCGGTGAGCACGATATTCTATTTCCGGTTGACCCGGAATCTGCTGATACGGCTGCCACGATGAAAGCCATTCACGCTGACCGCGTTGATCAGGAATATCAGATGAAATGGGACTTTGACCCGGCGGCCGAACGCTTTGACTCTCCCATGGTTGAAAAACGCCCGCTTACCTTTACCTGCACTTCTGCACCGGAAGGTGACGTCAACGAAAGTGTTGATCCCGACAGTTGCTGGGACTGCTTCCACAGCGCCGATGATCCAGATCCGGCCGTTACAATTCTGACCTATGAATTTTTAGAGACTCCGCCGGATCCGATGTGCTCTCCGGCTGCCGTGTGCATGGCGCGTATGCAGCCCGTCCCGGACGTTCCCGGCACATTTCATGCCTGTTTCTACGGTTTCCGGGTCCATGACCTCTGCCGCGGACTAGGAATCGGTGAAGCTGCTTTCTGTCTGGTCTTAAACGATCTGATCGCGCGCGGCTGCACCCGAATTGTTCTTCACGTCAGCAGTGACAATTATCCGGCACTCTCGATCTATAAAAAAGCAGGGTTCCGAATTACCGAAACCCTGTCCTATTTTATGTATTAAAGATATGGCAGGCGCTTCAGCCGCCAAAAGCACCCCGATACATGAGCTATTCGTTTACATCACGACTATTCTTCCTGCGTCGGATGTTTTTCCTCAATCTTCTGACGGATGCTTAACATCTTGCAATCTGTCTCCGCGATGACATCCGCGCACTTTTTCAGCTCCGCACCGATCTCTGCGGCTTCCTGGGCATCCAGCTGCTTTTTATACTTGAGCTGGTGATCCAGACTCGCCCAGAAATCCATGGCGATCGTGCGGATCTGGACTTCCACACGGATATTTTTCTTACTGCTTGAAAAGAATACCGGTACTTCCACGATCATGTGGTAGCTGCGGTAGCCGTTTTCCTTCGGCGCCTTGATATAATCCTTGATCGCAATGATGGTCACATCATCCTGGCGTTCCAGCATCCGGCTGATCTCGTAAATATCGTCCACAAACGAACATATCACACGGACACCCGCTATATCATCCAGGTTGGACTCCATCGATTCGATCGAAAGCGGAAGTCCGCGCCGCTGCAGTTTTTCTACAATACTCTTCGGCTTCTTCACTCTCGCCTTAATCATCTCGATCGGGTTTCTTGCATTCCGCATGGAAAGCTCATCGTTGAGCACTTCCAGCTTCGTCTTAAACTCTCGAATCGCGCAGCTGTACTGCATCATCGCTTCCTGAAACTGCCTTGCCGTCTCCCGGAATGTCTCAGGAATCTCAAACACCTGAGGCGTATTGACCGCGAAATGGCTCAGCTCGCTGTTGGGATTCTGAGCAATATTCATTTGTATTCTTCCACCTCTTCTATATATCTATATTCTTTTATGCCTTCTCCACTGCGTCAGCCGCCGCATCCAGCCATGGGGATTCCACATACTCAACCAGCCCCTCGTCCACCTTGGACGCAATCGACGGATCGATCGGAATCTTCGCAAGCACCGGAATCTCATACTCGTCTGCCGTCTCCTCGATATGGCTTTCACCGAACACAGAAATCTTCTTTCCGCAGTCCGGACATTCCAGATAACTCATGTTTTCAACCAGTCCCAGAATCGGAATATCCATCTTCTTCGCCATGTTGACCGCTTTTGCCACGATCATCGAAACCAGCTCCTGCGGGGAAGTCACAATGATAATACCTGCCAGCGGCAGGGACTGAAATACAGTCAGCGGCACATCGCCGGTTCCCGGAGGCATATCGACAAACATATAATCAATGTCCTTCCAGAGTGCCTCGCTCCAGAACTGCTTAATCACGCCGCCCACAACCGGTCCACGCCAAATTACCGGATCCGTCTCATGCTCCAGAATCAGGTTCGAAGAAAGAATCTCTATCCCCGTCGAGGTCGTGCGCGGCAACATCAGCTGATCCGCTGTCACACCTACCATGCCGTGAATGCCAAATGCCTTCGGGATCGACGGTCCTGTAATATCTGCATCAAGAATGCCAACGCGGTTGTTTCTCGCACGCATCTTACATGCCATCAGGGATGTCACCAGGGATTTTCCGACGCCGCCCTTGCCGCTGACTACACCAATTACTTTTTTAACTGAACTCTGTGGATTTAACGGCACCCGGAAACTCTCCATCGTCCGGCTGGCACACGTTTCGCCGCAGCTTGAACAATTATGACTGCAATTCTCACTCATACATACTTCTCCTTTTTATCAGGTTGGATTCTGATCGTTCGCTGGTTTTCGTTTTTGCATCCTCTTCAGACGTTTTCCAAGACCAAAAACCTGTAACGCCCAAATCCTCCCCTGTCGTAATCTCCGTACATTTTACCATATTTTCTGCAAAAATGATAGGGGGCAAACACAACTGGCAGCGTTACAAAAGAATGTGCCGTTACTGTACACGTATGCGTGAACAGTAACGTTTTCTATGAGACAAAAACAGACAGCCCGTTTGCTGCACTGCATTCAGACTGTCTGTCTTTTTTATATCCTATTCATTTTTCTCTACAGATACGCCTGTACCATCGGGCGCAGCCGTCTTGCCATGATCGCCGCCAGAATGCAGAGAATATAATCCGCCGGCATCTCCGGCAGGCAGTAAACCAGCACAATCGCTTTCCAGCCGATCGGCTGCAGGGTTACGAGATGGGTAATCAGATAGAAATAAACCATTCCCATTCCATAATATACCACATATCCAGCCGTCGCCGCCGTCATCAGCGCTCCCATTTTCCAGGAATTCAAACATTCACAGACCTTTCCCATGACCCACGCCGCAAGGAGAAATCCCAGCAGAAAACCAAAGGTCGGGCGCAGCAGATACGCCGGACCGCCGCCGCGTGCAAAGATCGGGACGCCCGCAAGTCCAATCAGCAAATAGACACCCACACTGGTAAATGCCCGTCTGGAGCCCAGCAGAAATGCTGCCAGCATCACGAAAAACCACTGCAAGGTGAAGTTCATGGTATCTGCGCCGGTCGGAATGACAACCTTGATAAATGCCCCCACGGCGACCAGCGCCGCAAACAGACCGCAAAGCGCCACATCCTTCGAATGTTCCCGGCTCCGCGAAACTGCTTTTTCTCTCATCTGTTTTCCTCCATCATGCATGATGCATTTTTTCATAAACGGTTCCTTTCATGGCATGCAGCCACCGTGCCTGCAGACTTTCGCTGTCCATGTATGTTTCCTTTTGCTCAAAACGAATCCTCCAGCATCACTCCGCCTGGAATTTACGGATCATCCGCACAAGCCCAAGACTCTCCATCCGTTTTGCAATCAGATAAAAGAGTGCTGCATCCACCGGCCACTTGATGAGATTCTTAAGCACACGCATCGGCAGAAGCACCATCATTGCTTTTCCAGACATCATGCTAAGCCAGAGTGTGTTCAAAAATATGTTGCAGATCAGCGCCACCACCAGATCCGCCCAGAGCGCCCGGCGGAAGGTAAGCGGTTTCCGATACAGAATTGTGCCATATAGCACGCCGCCCAGCATCGCATTCAGCGTAAATCCCGGAAAAAATGCCCCCGTCGGCTTTACGACATATTTGACCAGGTCCAAGACTCCGCCATAGACCGCTCCAGCCACCGGACCGAAGAGGTAGTAGACAAACTGGTTGACCACACCACCGAATCCGATTTTCAAATACGGACCAGCCTCAATCGTGAAGTATCCCAGAACAACGGAGACAGCCATCAGCATGGCGGCAGTCGTGAGTGTTTTCACGTGTTTCAGTTCCTGAAAGGATGCCTGATAACATACTGCAAATTTTTTCATAAAAAAATACCTCCTTTTCTGCAGATCTCTCGAACCACATCAGGAGATAGATTGTATCAACGATGCAGCGGGATGCGGAATACTGACCGCGAAACCCCGGAGGGTCTCTTCGTCCGGCTGACAACTCCCTGTTCAACCGGCACTTAACGCCTGTATTCCTACTCTGCGTTTCTTTTTTTATCTTTTACATCATACCACAATTTTCCCGCTTTTCAAGCACTTTATAAGCGCATCTGTCATTTTCGAACCAGTCAGCATTTACTCTTCTTTTTGGCTCTGTTCGCTGTATTCCCTAAACGCACGATCCATCTCGATATAGTTGCGTTTCAGGGAAACCGGCTTTCCGTCGCGGGTCAGGAAACAATGGCGGCTCTCGCCCACGCAGCGGATTGCGCCCGTTTCCTTGTCAAAAACCGTGTATTCCAGCGTCATGCGGATGCCGTTGTATTCCTTCATCTGAACCAGCACCTGCACCGTCTCGCCAAACCGCGCCATGCTCTTATAATCGCAGTGAACCGACAGCACCGGGCTTATGATCCCCTGTTTTTCCATGATGTCATATCCCATTCCCATCTGCTCCATCATGTCGATCCGCGCTTCCTCAAACCAGTGTAGGTAATTTGCATGGTGAATGATTCCCATCTGGTCGGTTTCATAATACTGCGCTTTGTGTTCGTAAATTTTCAGTTCCATAAAAACCCCTCTTTTCCATCTAAAAAGGGATACCTGCACAACTGCAATTTCTGCCGTTCTGCAATATCCCCCTCTGGTTCTGATATGTGTGTCACCGTCCGCACACTATGCAGGCAATGGCTGATACCTTACTGTTCCAGTTCTTCTCCGAGTCCGCTCTCGATCGCCTCGGTAATCGTCTTCAGCGCTTCTTCCTCATCCGGTCCGTCGCAGGCAACCGTGATCTCGGTGCCGCACTTGATACCCGCTGCCATCACGTTCAGCACGCTCTTTGCCACAATATGTTTCTCCCCGCACTCAATCAGAGTCCGGCTCTTAAATTTCATCGCGGTCTGCGAAAGCACGCCAGCCGGCCGCAGGTGAAGTCCCGATGGATTAACCACTTTCACTTTCTTCGATACCATAGCTGTCCCTCCCTCGTCAATTCTTAGTTTTAATTACCCTAATTTTAGTCTAAGTAAGGCAGACTGTCAAGCGTTAGACCAGCACCTGCTGCGCGTAATTAACAGACGCCATCGCATCGCGGCAATACGCATCCGCTCCGATCATATCCGCGTATTCCTGAGTCAGAACCGCGCCGCCTACCATGACTTTCGCCCACGGTGCTTCCTTGCGGAGCTGCTTGATCGTCTCCTCCATGCTCGGCACGGTGGTCGTCATCAGGGCGGACAGACCGACCAGTCTTACATGGTTCTTGATCGTCTCTTCCACGATCGCCTCCGGGGCTACGTCCTTACCTAAATCCAGCACATCATAGCTGTAATTCTCCAATAATACTTTTACGATATTTTTTCCAATGTCATGAATATCGCCCTTGACGGTCGCCAGCACGATCTTGTCCTTCTTCTCTCCTGCTTCCCCGGAGGACTCCATCTGGTTTTTGATGACCTCAAACGCCGATTTTGCCGCCTCCGCACTCATCAGAAGCTGCGGCAGAAAGACGGTGCCTGCCTCAAACCCCTTTCCGACCTTATCGAGTGCCGGGATCATGCAGGAATTGATGACGGTCAGGGAATCCATGGTCTTTAAGAGTTCCCCGGCTGCCGATGCCGCCTGCTCTTTTAAACCTCTCTCCACACTGACCGTAAGCTGATGCTCCGGACCGGATGCCTGGCTGCCAGTGTCCGCACTGCCGGAAGCTCCAGCTGCACCTGCCGCCGGGGCACCCGAACCTGCGCTGCCTGCTGCACCTGCGCCGGAAGCTCCGCCCGCACCTGCCTTTGGAATCGCCAGCCGCGCTGCCTGCTCAATATAATCGCCGCAGTGTTCATCCAGTGCTGCCAGGGCCCGGTAGCTATAATAAGAACGCATCATTGCCGCCGAATTTGGATTGATGATCGCCGCGGTCAGACCGCTCTGCATCGCCATCGTAAAGAAATTAGAGTTGACAATCTCACGCTGCGGCAATCCGAAGGAAATATTGGAAACGCCGAGAATTGTATTGCAGCCAAGTTCCTGGCGGACACGGCGCACCGTCTCCAACGTCACCAGCGCGCCGGTCGGCTCGGAGCTGATCGTCATACAGAGTGCATCAATCACAATATCTTTTTTCTGGATGCCATACTTTTCCGCCTCCGCACAGATTTTCCGCGCGATCGCCATACGTCCGTCCGCTGTCTCCGGAATGCCTTCCTCATCGATTGTCAGCGCAACCACCGTGCCGCCGTAATGTTTTACCAGCGGGAACACAGCGTCCATGACCTCCTGTTTGCCATTGACAGAGTTAATCAGTGCCTTTCCATTGTAAATACGCAGCGCCTGTTCCATCGCCTCTGTGTCGGTCGTATCAATCTGCAGTGGAAGCTCGGTCACCGCCTGCAATTCCTGTACGACCTCGCGCATCATCGCCACTTCATCGATCTCCGGCAGTCCCACGTTGACGTCAAGCACCGCAGCGCCATTTTCCTGCTGGGTAATCGCCTCGCGCAGGATATATTCCAGGTTGTGATCCCGCAGTGCCTGTTTGAATTTTGATTTTCCGGTCGGATTGATGCGCTCGCCAATAATGACCGGATCGGTTCCCATCTCAACCACCGACGCGTAGGACGTGATGAGTGTGTCATTTTTCGGCTCAATCAGCTTTCTCGTTCTGCCCTTACACATCTCTGCCAGCAGACGGATGTGCTCCGGAGTTGTGCCACAGCAGCCGCCGACCGCCGAGACCCCCATCTCCAGCATCCCCTTCATTTCTTCGACAAATTCCGGCGGATCAATATCATATACGGTCTTTCCGCCCTCGCTTCGCGGAAGTCCCGCATTTGGATTGACAACCACCGGGATCGACGCATACCGAAGCAGTTCTTCCACAATCGGCTTCATCTGAACCGGACCTAATCCACAATTGATTCCGAGCGCATCCACGCCCAGACCTTCCAAAAGTGCCACAACGGACTTCGGTGTTCCGCCGGTTAAAAGTTTGCCTTTTCCATCGAAAATTGTGGTTGCAAAGATTGGAAGATCGGAATTTTCCTTTGCCGCCAGAACCGCTGCCTTGAGTTCATACGTGTCGCTCATCGTCTCGATCAGAATCAGATCCGCGCCGCCTCGCACGCCTGCCTTTACCACCTCGGTATAGATGGAGACCGCCTCCTCAAAGTCCAGATCACCCATTGGCTTTAAAAGGCGTCCGGTCGGTCCCAGATCCAGCGCTACATAACCACGGCCGCAGTGTTCTACCGCTGTCCGGGCATTTTTCATCGCCGCATCCACGATCTCATCCAGATTAAACTCGGCTGCCTCATTGTATTTCAGGCGGTTCGCGCCGAATGTATTCGATAAAATAATATTCGCGCCCGCGTTCAGATAATCCTCATGGATCTTTACCAGAACCTCCGGATGCTTGATATTCCAGGTTTCCGGCAGTTCGCCCGGTTTCAGCCCGGCTCCCTGCAAAAGACTTCCCATTCCTCCGTCAAATACCAGTATTTTATCGTTCCAATCTTCCCGTATACCCATGTCAGCTTCCTCTCTGTTTTTGTTTCTTACTTATTTATCTCTCCGGTACAGGCAGTTTTTGTTTGAACAGACCTCACAGCCCTCTTTCACACAGCCCGCCGCTATCTTCGATACTCCGATGACCGCCGTCACCGACTTGGACGGCATCATCAAAAAACTTTCCGTCAATGTAATCCCCACCGTCTTTTCCGCTTCCAGTACCCGGCAGAAATCCGGCTGGCACGAAAGCGGCAGATCTCCATAACCTGGCGAAAAGCGGGGACGCAGATAGAGTCCTTCTTCTGCTGCCTCCGCTTTTAATTTGTCATTGATTTCATTGCAGTAACTCTCAATCCGTGCCGCCGCGCACGCCTGCAGGACAACCGCCCGGCTCATCGAAAGACGGCTGTATCGGCGCAGAAGCAGATCCACACCAGCACCCAGCGTCGCCGCAAAAAGGATGACCTCCTGACAGTCCTTTAAATTGCGGCTGAGCGCCCGGCTTTTTACTTTAAAACACGTAAAATCAAGTTCTGAATCTGGCAGCAGCGTCAGCGGATAGCGTCTGTAAAAGCTCCGGCAGTTGACGGACCGCTCTAATTCTCCCAGACAGTCCTCCACCAGATCTTTCGTCTGCGGATCCGGCTCCTGCTGCCCTTTAATTCCTAAATACCGATATATTTCTCTCCGATTGACTTCCGCCATTACAGAATCTCCGACAGGTTGTTCTTAATCTGCGCCGCTACATCCGGTTTATTCATTGAATATACATGGATTCCATTTACATGGTTCGCAATCAGATCGATGATCTGCTCAGTTGCATAGGCGATACCTGCCTGCTTCATCGCTGCCGGGTTATCACCAAAACGATCTACGATCGCCTTGAAGCGTGCCGGAAGGTAGGTGCCGGACATGCTGCAGATGCGCTTAATCTGACTTATGTTTGTCACCGGCATGATGCCTGCGACAACCGGAACCGTGATTCCTTTTTCTCGGATACGGTACAGGTAATTATAAAGGATATTATTGTCAAAGAACATCTGAGTCGTCACAAAATCACAGCCCGCTTCCACTTTTTCTTTCAGATGCCCGATATCCACCGTCTTGTTGACCGATTCCACATGTCCCTCCGGATAGCAGGCTGCGCCGATGCACAGATCCGGGCAGGTCTCACGGATCTCGCGGATCAGCTGGGATGCATACTGATAATCTTTTTCTACCTTGCCGTCTTTCGGAATATCGCCGCGAAGTGCCAGGACATTCTCAATTCCGTGTGCCTGAATCTCGCGCAGGACACTGTGCACCTTCTCACGGGTCGAGGAGACGCAGGTCAGATGTGACAGCGCCGGCACCTGGCAGGTGCTCTGGATATCCGATGCGATCTGGACCGTATACTGGCTTGTGCCGCCGCCTGCTCCGTAGGTCACGCTCATAAATGACGGATTTAACTTTGCAATCTCAAGCGCCGCTTTCTCAACGGAAGCGAAGTTGCTCTCCTCCTTCGGCGGGAACACTTCAAACGAAAGCGTCGGCTGTCCTTTGGCTAAAATATCCTTAATCTTCATCGTATTTATCTCCTGTTCTCATCATTTCGTCCGGTTCTGCCCCGGACCTCTATTGCCTATGTATTCTATATGATTTTTGCTCAGTATACCATATTTCCCCAATGAACGCCAGACTTCCGACAGCTATCTTCTGGATTGATTTTCTATATCTTGCCATAGGCAAAATCTATAGGAACCAAATAAAATACATAAACATACGATACAGATAATTAATTCCAGACAAAGCAAACAAAATCAGCAAAATCACCAGCACAAGGCTCATTTTCCCCTTCTTTTTCTGATTTTTTCCTTGCTGCACCGCGCTTCGTCTCTGCGTTGTCTGATACGACATACTGTTCTGGTTCTGTGTCCGGACGGATGCCTGTCTGCCTGCGCCTGCTGCTTTCTGCGTCTGGGAATATACCTTCGCCCGGTCCGCAAGCGTGCGGATGGCATCTGTTCCTGCCCTTGCACTCGTTTCCCACGAGGCAGATCCCGCATTGTGATACTCACAGTCCGTCTCATGCGCCGGGTGGCGCTCATTCAGATAATAAGTTGCATTGACATAGTTAGGATTCCGGATCCACTGTTTACAAAAAGAACAATAATGACCATACTTGATCGGATGGTCGCAAATCGGACAAATTCGTCTCTGCATGAAATACCTCCCCTCGAATCGAACATACTTTTTCGAAAACACCTCGTCAATTATTTTTTATTGTATCATAACTTTTTTACTTTTTTCTATATTTTCTCTTGTATTTTCTCCATTTCGTGTTAAAATACAAACGTCCATTACACCTGTCAAGACAGGTGTAAGCCATTTATTTGACCGGAATGGCTGAAACGATTCATTCCGTTCACAATTATTTTACTCTGGGAGGTTCTATCAATATGGAACGTGTGAAAGCTTTTCTGAAACGGAAGCAGGTTGTCATCTCCGTTCAGACGTATCTCATCGATGCGCTGGGCGCGATGGCATTTGGTCTGTTTGCTTCTCTTCTGATCGGTACCATCTTCGGCACACTGGGGGAGAAGACAGGCGTTGTAATTTTTACTACGATCGCAGGCTACGCCAAGAGCGCGACCGGTGCGGCGCTCGGCGTCTCGATTGCCTACGCCTTAAAGGCACCGACGCTCGTCCTTTTCTCCGCCGCTACCGTCGGCATCGCGGGCAATGAACTCGGCGGTCCGGTCGGCGCGCTCGTTGCCACCATCATCGCAGCCGAGCTTGGAAAAATCGTCTCCAAAGAGACACCGGTTGATATTCTCGTCACCCCGGGTGTCACCATCATCTCCGGCATCCTGGCCGCACAGTTTGTCGGTCCGGGCGTCTCCGCATTCATGACCGCTTTCGGAAATCTGGTGAAGACAGCGACCGTCATGCAGCCGCTTTTCATGGGTATTCTGGTTTCTGCCCTGATCGGCATCGCCCTGACGCTTCCGATCAGCAGTGCGGCAATCTGCATCATGTTAAGCCTCGACGGTCTGGCAGGCGGTGCCGCCACCGCAGGCTGCTGCGCGCAGATGGTCGGATTTGCCGTTTTAAGCTTCTGTGAAAATAAATGGGGTGGTCTTCTGGCACAGGGACTCGGAACCTCGATGCTCCAGATGGGAAATATCGTCCGGAACCCGAAAATCTGGATTCCACCGACACTCGCCTCGATGGTCACCGGTCCGCTCTCCACGATGGTCTTCCATCTGGAAAATATTCCAGCCGGTTCCGGCATGGGAACCTGCGGTCTCGTCGGACCGATCGGCATCTACACCGCCATGCAGGGAAGTGGAAATTCGATGATGTGGCCGGGCATCCTGCTCATCTGCTTCGTGCTTCCGGCTGTTTTGACCCTGTTCTTCGGCGCACTTTGCCGGAAAGCCGGATGGATCAAGGAAGGCGATTTGAAGCTGGATCTATAATTATAGCTCCATAAAACAGGCATTGAAATGCTATTCATCCACCACTGTGTGGATAGCAAGCATTCCAATGCCCGTTTTTTTGATCCAGTTATCTTTTCCCTACTCCTTATCGTTCTTCTTTCCCCAGCAGCTCCCGCATACTTGCGAGTAGCTTCGCCTCTTTGTCTTCCTTATATTCTCCGAGCAGGACCTCTTCAAACTCCTTCTCCACCTTCATCCGGCGGAAATACGAGCTCATTTCATCCGCCATGCCGGAGAGCCGGTTTAACAGGCGTGAGAAATCGCGCAGCATCACGTCGTCCTTGTGGTACGGATAAACAATGTCGTGGTCAACCTCACTCCATCCCTCCTCGAACAGCGTTCTCGCCTGAATCTCGACGTAGTAACCGCGGTATTTGATGATGTAGTGAAGGGAACGGTAGATACCGCCTGACTTGATTTCGATCACATTTTCATCGTAGATCCGGCTGTCCCCGTTTCGGCGGTATACCTTCGGACGCTCTGCAATATAGCAGTGTGTCTCATCATTGTCAAAATCGCGCTCACGGTCTTTTACATACTGCTCCGGGGCATTTTCAAACGCCGATGTGATGTATTCATGGAAATGACGCCAATCCTCACGGTACAGGAAGAATACACGGATACCGATAAGGTCCGTCACGTATTTCCAGTAATTATCAACTCCCAGCTGGGCAAATTTCTCCGGCTGCTCTTTTTTCTTGCGGATAATCTTCTCCAGCAGATGCCCCGGTGCCTTGGTACGGTAACGGTAGGAATGGATCCCCGCTTTTTCAATATCATACAGATACTTATCTACAAAATCCTTGCCAATCTCCCGCAGCTTTCCCTCGATCGTCGCATAATGATCCGCGATCGCAGTCAATTCCTCCCAGGAAACGCCCGCCGCGTCAAAGTCTTCCTGTTCGATCCGATATTTTCTTAAAAATAAATCTCTCTCCATTATCTCCTCTTTATCGGAAGCCCACTGAGCGCAGGAACCGGGCAAATGCCTCCCTGCCTTCCGGCGTACACTTATATACGCCCGCGTCTTCCAGTACCTGCTCAAAGACAAGACCTACCTCTTTTTGCAGGATTTCGTTTATATTTTCACTTGTTATATGCTCATACTTCGGCAGGAACTCATCCACCCAGTCCGCATGCTTTTCAAGCTCTGGATTGGAACGGATATCGCCTCCGGAAAGGATCGCCTCCGCCAGATCGGCAAGCTCCTGTTTCAATCTGGACGGGAGCACCGCCAGACCCATGACCTCAATCAGACCGATATTTTCTTTCTTGATGTGATGCAGCTTCGCGTGCGGATGGTAAACACCAAGCGGATACTCATCCGTCGTGATGTTATTGCGGAGCACCAGATCCAGCTCATAGAAATCGCCATTTTTTCTGGCAATCGGCGTGATCGTGTTGTGCGGTTCTCCGTCCGTCTCAGCATAAATAAAAGCATCCTCATCCGTATAGCTGCGCCATGCACGCAGCACTTTTTCACCCAGATCAATCAGGCGGTCTGGATTCTTGGAACGGGTCCGCAGAACTGACATCGGCCATTTAACGATTCCGGCTTCCACATCCTCGAAGCCTTCCATCTCAAATTTCTGTTCAATCGGCGCTTTTGCCATCGCAAACGTGTAATGTCCGCCCTGAAAATGGTCGTGACTTAAAATCGAACCGCCGACGATCGGCAGATCCGCATTGGACCCCAGGAAATAGTGCGGGAACAATTTCACAAAATCAAACAATTTGACAAACGTTGCCCGTTCGATCTTCATCGGCGTGTGCACACCGTTGAACACGATGCAGTGCTCATTGTAATACACATACGGCGAATACTGAAAGCCCCACTGGCTGTCATTGACCGTGATCGGGATAATACGGTGGTTATTGCGCGCCGGATGGTTGACACGTCCGGCATAGCCTTCATTTTCCTTGCATAAGAGACATTTCGGATAACCGCTCTGCTTTGCCAGTTTGGCTGCCGCGATTGCCTTCGGATCTTTCTCCGGCTTGGATAAATTAACCGTGATGTCCAGCTCCCCGTATTTTGTATCCGTTTTCCATTTCATATCCTTGGAAACACGGTAACGGCGGATGTAATTGGAATCCTGGCTCAATTTGTAATAATAATTGGTTGCCGCCTCCGGCGATTCCTCATACAATTTCCAGAAATGTCCAATCACCTCGCTCGGGCGCGGCATCAGGCAGTTCATCAGCTTCGTGTCGAACAGATCGCGGTACACCACGCCGTCCTCCTTCAAAACGCCCGTCTCATGTGCATAATCAAGCAGGGCATCCAACGTCTCTTCCAGTGAAATCTCCCTGCATGCGCCCTGCGGTTCTTCATATTCATCCAGTCCCAGGACCTCGAGAATCTGGTTCGTCGCGTAAATGCGATCCGACTCCTGAAGAAGCCCCGTATTGACTCCGTACTGTACTAAATTTCTGATTTCTTCATATACTGCCATACCCTATCCTCCTGACTGAAAAACAACCTTGCTGTTTCATTCTTATCCTTTTATCATTATAACTTTATCGTTACTGTTCACGCATACGTGCCCAGTAACGGAATTTGCCGTGGCTTCGCATTTAAATACGGCAAATTCCTGCTGCCACCACGTTTTCTTACGGCACTTTCGGTTCCAAAAGTGCCTACCTGTGAACAGTAACACTTTATCTGCCCATCTACCACTGCGCCACCTTATCTCATGGCATTTTCGGTTCCAAAAATGCCTGCATATGAACAGTCACTGTACATCCTCTTACTCTTGTGGCTTCCATTTACATAAATTTTGTCAAATCCAGACATTTTAAGCGATTTACCAGGATTCCTCCGAGAAGCCCAATCAGCGCCCCCGCTGCCGTTCCGGCTGCCAGAAGCACCGGAAGATAGTAGAACAGACTCGCATTTTCCACCACCAGCGCCGCCACGATAAGCTGCCCGATGTTGTGTCCCGCACCACCCAGGATGCTGACACCGGTCACGCCGAACCAGTCCAACCGGCGGAACACCACCATCAGAAGAAGGCTGACCGCAGCACCTGCCAGACTATACAGCATCATCGACAGGTTTCCAAACGTAAATCCTACCAGCACGATACGCACCAATGCAATCGCCGCTGCCGCACCGGATCCCAGCAGATACAGACTCACGATCGACGCCAGATTCGCCAGTCCCAGCTTGACCCCCGGAACGCCCAGGTTGATCGGTATCAGGGTCTCGACATAGCTCAGCAGAAATGCCAGTGCTGTCATCATTCCATATAAAGCGATTTTTCCGGCTCTGGATGTGCCCACTCGTCCTTTTTTCTGCATTTCTTCCTCCTCTGTATGCCTCTCTATATATTAGTAAAAATTTTTAGTTTTGTAAAGCGCGTAACTCCGATTTGTTACTGTTCACGCATACGTGCCCAGTAACGGAATTGGCACTTTCGGTTCCAAAAGTGCCTACCCGTGCCCAGTAACGATTTTGCCGCTGCGTTTGGTTTCTGGGCCGTAATCTTGACTTTCCTATCAACCTTTGTTAGAGTAGTTGCAGACATTTTTGCAAACATAGTTTCAAACCGAATTTTCGATATTTTTAAGAATGGAGCTCTTTATGAAAAAAAAGGATTTATCCGCGCTTCTGACACTTCTTGCCGTCGTATTTTTTGGCTGCGGCGCGGCGCTTCTTTTCAGCAAATCCCGCCGGGAGCCGATCAGCCGTTCCGCGTTTCTGCTGAATACATTTGTCAACATCACACTCTATGATTCGCAGGATGAAGCGATCCTTGACCACTGTGTGGACATGTGCCAGGAGTACGAAAACCGTTTCAGCAAGACGATCGAGGGCAGCGAGCTTTACAAGTTAAACCACCGCAGCGCCGACGAGACGACTTTTACCGTCTCCGACGATATGGCGGCGATGATTTCTGAAGGACTGCATTACAGTGAGGTTTCCCATGGTGCCTACGACCTGACGATCGAACCGCTCAGTTCTCTCTGGAATTTTACCAGCGACGAGCACGTGATCCCGGCGGAGGATGACATAACAGCGGCGGCAGAACGCGTCAACTGGAAAAATGTGAAACTTGACGGAAATACTTTAACCTTCCTCTCCCCGGACACGACGATTGACCTCGGCTCCATCGCCAAGGGCTACATTGCCGACCGCATGAAAGACTATCTGACCGAATCCGGCGTCGAAAGCGCCATCATCAACCTGGGCGGCAACGTACTCTGTGTCGGTGAGCGCACAAACCACCAGCCGTTCCGCATCGGGCTGCAGAAACCGTTTGCCGACTATGCAACGGTCTTTGCCGATCTGAATATTGATGACATGTCCGTTGTCTCCTCCGGCGTCTATGAGCGCCATTTTGAGAAAAACGGTGTCAATTACCATCACCTGTTAAACCCGAAAACAGGCTATCCGTACCAGAACGGACTGGTTTCCGTGACGATCGTCTCCCCGCGTTCGGTGGACGGCGATGTACTCAGCACGACCTGTTTCTCGATGGGACTGGATAAGGGTCTGGAACTCATCAATTCAATGGATGGCATTTATGCTTATTTTATCACGGATGATTATAAACTGATTTACTCGGATGGAGCGGAGGCATTTATTGATGAAATCAAAGAAAAATAGAAATGATTTTGTTTTGATTCTGGTTCTTCTTGCCGTCATACTCATCGGTTTTCTGGTTGTGCGCTTGCAGCGCCAGAAGGATGCTTTTACCGTTGATGTCAGTGTCAATGGAACAACCGTCGCCACCTACCGGCTGGATGAGGAGATAGACACCTGGATCGACGGGTATCAGGGGGGACAAAATCATCTGGTGATTCAAGATGGATGTGCCCGGATCGAAGAGGCAGACTGCCCGGACAAGCTCTGTGTGAAGCAGGGAACCGTTTCAGAGAGTGGGGAATCGCTGGTTTGCCTGCCGAATAGGGTGGTTGTGGCGGTTAAATAGATATGGTTTGCCAACACGGACGGAAACGCCCAGCGGGTACGCATAATTGCGCCGCTGGGCATTTTCTGTTTATTTTATTCCACAAATTTGATCGATTTTAAGCAGCTCTTCCTCGCTCAACGGTGCCCCATCCAACATTTTCAGATTATCTAATATCTGCTCCGGTTTGGACGCACCGATGAGAACGCTGGTTACCACATGATCCTTCATGACCCATTTGAGCGCCATCTGGGAGAGTTTTTCGCCTCTCTGTCCGGCCATCTCGTTGAGGGCGCGGATCTGGCTGATTTTTTCTTCGGTGAGCTGGTCTTTTTTGAGAAATCTGCCGTCGGTCATGACGCGGCTGTCGGCTGGGATGCCGTACAGATAACGGTCGGTTAAGGTTCCCTGTGCAAGCGGGCTGAATGCAATCAGACCTTTCTTTTCTTTGACAGCAGCTTCTTTTAAGCCGTTGTTTTCGATCGTGCGGTCAAAGATGCTGTAGCGGTTCTGATTGATGACGAACGGGCATTTCAGATCACGCAGGATCGCAGCGGCTTCCTGCATTTTTTGTCCATTGTAGTTGGAAAGTCCTGCATAGAGAGCTTTTCCGCTCTTAACTGCCTGATCGAGTGCTCCCATCGTCTCCTCAAGCGGCGTCTCCGGGTCCATCCGGTGATGGTAGAAAATGTCTACATACGGAAGTCCCAGGCGTGTAAGGCTCTGATCGAGGCTTGCAAGCAGGTATTTGCGGCTGCCCCAGTTTCCATAAGGGCCGTTCCACATCTCGTATCCGGCTTTCGTGCTGATGATCAGCTCGTCTCGATATGGCATGAAATTTTCCTTTACAATCCGTCCCAGATTTTCCTCAGCACTTCCCGGCTCCGGTCCATAATTGTTGGCAAGGTCAAAGTGCGTGACGCCATTGTCAAAAGCGGTAAAACACAGCTTCCGCATTGTCTCATAGACGCCGGTGTTGCCAAAATTATGCCAGAATCCCAGCGAAACTGCCGGGAGTCTGAGTCCGCTGCTGCCGCAGCGGTTGTAGGTCATTCCATCATATCTTGCGTCTGCTGCCTGATACATATACTCTTTCCTTTCCTACTCCCGTCCAGCCTCTGCCTGAACCTCGCGGATAGCTGCGTCGATCTGTGCCTCTACGGATACCGGCTTCTGGACCGGTGCTTCCGGCTGCTTCTTTACTTTCTGTACGGTCAGCGGCATATTAACGCCCAGCGGATTGAGAACGATGCCCTTTGCCTCCTCCGGGAGTACCTGAGCCAGCTTGAGCGCATCTACGACAACCGGGCGGAATTTCTTCTCACGGTTGAAACGCTGGAACTCGATCACATCCGTAAAGATCGGCTGGAAAATATCTCCGCTCTTTAATTTAACCAGCGGAATGCCATTTCCTTCCTCTGGAAGCGGCACGATATAGCGACCCTTCGTGAAGTGCGCGCCGATCTCCTCCTGTAAATCGTTTAATTCCGGCGTAATCTCCTGATTTGGCTGACGGCGCAGATCCTGCATATAGTAAAGCATCGTCAGGTGCAGCTCCGGGTTCTCCACCCAGACTTTTCCATTCTTGCTCTCCTCCGGGTCTTTGCGTCTTACAAACTCGGTCAGCTGAATCATCTTCTGCTCCTCGCCCACGTGTACCTGGATAGCATTGACACCCATCGTGTAAAGGCTGGTATAGAAAAGCAGAAGGCTCTTTCTGTCTACCTTCGCGATTCCTACCGGAATCTGCTGCTCTGCCAGCTTCTGTGCGCCTGCCTTTGCGCCCTCTTCGTCCGTAAACAGCAGGATGGCATCATCCATTGTTTCCGGATCACAGTATACATACGGCTCTTTCGTACATCCGGAAAGAATGGCATATAAGGAATCTGCCTCTCTTAACTTCTGTGCGAAGATATCCGGCTCCTGTTCATTCGTATTTGTCTGCTTTGTCTCGTTTTCCATCCGTCTAATCTCCTTTTTATTGAATCGTCATCAATGCCTCAAAATCAGCCCGTGCAAATCGGTGGTAAATCGTGTGCCCCATCTCCTCACGGATGCAGTAATCATATGCATCGATGCTGCTGTCTGTAAAATAAATGACATAATCAAAATCCATGCCGTCCGGCATCTGCCGACACTCATACGCACCGAATTTTTCAAACACAGCGGTAATCTCTTCCTTTGTGCAGGCGTGCTTTTCCCGAAACAACTGGATCAGCTCCTTTAAAAACGGCGGTTCCGGAACCTGCTCATGGACATACTCCACAAAATCCGGCGGGATCGTAAAGACGATCCGATCGGCGTGGATCCGAATCTGGGTATCTCCCATTTTCTCCTTCTTCGCCTCCAGCTCATGCCGTATCTTCTTCGCCAGCTCCCGGATATCCGTCTCCTGCATCTCCAGCATCGCATTCAGGGAAGAAAGCGGATAATAAAGGCGCATCGTCTCCCTGGCATAACCAAGTTTTAGCTGCGCCTCTTTGATCTGATCCGTCATATTTTGAATTAAAGCTTCCAGTCTCATGTCATACTCCTGCCTCGGAAACGAAACCTCCGTCCCCGGCATCTTTATTGGGTCGATTGAATCATTGATAAGTACCTTTTTCACAATCTCTCTCATTATAACAATTTACCGAAAATGCGTCAATATGCGGATATTTGCTTTTTCGGTTTCTGTACACGCATAGTTACTGGGCACGTATGCGTGTACAGTGACACACATATGTGCCCAGTAACAGACCTCTACAAATAGCAGGTCGTAAAATGCGCCTCGCCCTCGTCATCCAGATCCATGAGCATGTAGCTCGGGCGTCTGCCCTCCTGGCGCGGAAACGAAAGACTGCCCGGATTCAACACAGTCAGATCCCCGCGCCGCTCCAGATACGGCTTGTGGGTATGTCCAAACATCGCAATCTGCACGCCGCGATCCTGTGCCTCATCGATCAGGCGCTCCGTCCCAACCGATACGCTATAAAAATGACCGTGGGTCAGAAATGTGCGGTATTTTCCAATCGAAATCTCCTTCTCACGGTCCAGATGGGAGAAAAAATCATTATTTCCCAGCACCATATAGACCTCGCAGTCCGGGTTCTGCTCCTTACACCACGATGTAATCATGTCCTCACTTCCCTCGGCGTCACCCAGATGAATGAACATGTCAAACGGTGCTTCATTCTGGATGACTTCCAGCAGATTACCATCCCGACGGTGGGTGTCGCTTGTAATTAATATCTTTTTCATCTCTCGCCAAGCGCCTCCTTCAGCGCATCTTTCATCCGCTCCAGCGCCTTGCCCCGGTGGCTGATACGGTTTTTCTCCTCCATCGTGAGCTCTGCTGACGTTTTGCCGTACTCCGGCAGCCAGAGAATCGGATCATATCCAAATCCGCCGTTTCCAGCCGCTTCCTTTGCAATCTCGCCCTCCATCGCCGCTTCTGTGTGAAGCACTCTGCCATCCGGCAGCACTGCCGCGATATTGCACATAAAACGGGCGCTCCGCTCTTTTCCTTTTGCATCCTTCACGCGCTCAATCAAAATCCGGTTCTTTTCCTCATACGGTGTGTCCCCTAAATACCGCGCTGAATAAACGCCCGGCTCGCCGTTTAAATAATCTATCACCAGTCCAGAATCATCTGCCAGCACAATGCCGCCCGTCTTCTCCCAGACTGCCTTCGCCTTGATCTCTGCATTCTCGCGGAAGGTGGTTCCATTTTCCTCGATCTCGCCTTCAAATCCAGCCTCGCGCATCGTAACAATCTCACGGTTTAAATCCTTTAAAATCTCACGGATCTCTTTCAGCTTTCCCGCATTTCCCGTCGCAAATATAATTTTCTCGCTCACTTTTCCTCGCTCCTTTATCCTCAAACAGCATGGCTTTTCATATCCCGACATTCCGAATCACCGTTCTTCAAAAACGGCTTCCGCCATACCTTCACATCCGTACCAGCAATCAATTCCAGGAATCCACATTTCTCGTATACGCTTTCAGACAGACATTGCAGTTTTGCTCCGTCTCCACGCGCTCCCAGGAGGAACCGCGGTAACTGATATAGCCTTCACCGTCGCTTAAATCGACCGTCAGTCCCTTATCCGGCGAACTGTACTCGATCGCCACCGGATGAATCGCTCCCGGCGTCGTGATTTCGACAATCACGGCAAACCGTTCGCCTGCCTCCAGCGTCACCGTCTTATCCAGCAAAACCGTATAATATCCGGCGTTCGCAACCTCCCCGGAAGCCACCTTTCTGCGCCGCCCGAACTGGGAGCTGCCCTCGGCGTCCGTCACGGTATATACCTGATACGATGTATTTTCCCCGGTTGCATAGAAGCCGACTGCCTCCAACTCTTCTTTCTCCTCTGCCGTATAAATATTGGCAAAAAATGCCGATTCTTTTCCGTAACCGAGCTGCCCGACCCAGCCGCACAGATCTGCCTGGTAAATGTGGTCGTAATTATCTGCCGACTCGATTCCGGAATAGAGAATGTTGTGGATCCCAATATTTGTATCATAGTAGGACACGTAAAAATACCCATCGTCCCCAAATTCGCCGCCCCAGCTGTTGGCGCAGATAAACGCGCCATCCCCCTCCGGCGGCTGGTTAAAATTGTCTCTCGAATAGTGGTCATCCCAGCCGATGATCACAACGTCATGATTTGGCTTCTCATCGCCATTATACCAGTACGCCCCTGTCTCTTTCCGGTAATAATGCGTGTCGTCGCGGTCACTGACCATCGCCGTATACAGGGAACTCTGAACGCCTCCGTACAGATAAACCGCCCGTTTAACCGCCTCATAATCCTTCTCCGGCAACACCTGTATCTCCTGCACATGACAAGCAGGGCTTAAACCGTCAGGCGAATAGCCGTCGCCGTATGGATCCTCTTCTTCCAGCACCGGCCCCTGCCACGCCAGCAGATACGCCATCGACATCGTATACTCGCCCCCGGCATTCTGTGAAAAATGGAAGCTGTTCCGGAGGGACATATGATCCTCCGAAAAGCTGACATTCCACTCCGGCCGGACACGACTTTCCAGCGCCATCACCGATGCAAACGCCCAGCACGTTCCGAGACTCCCCTGGTTTTTAACCGCCGGTGCCCGGCCTGCCTTCCGGTAATCATAGGATTCCGGCAAAAACGTGGCTGGATCCTCTGACCCGGTCAGTTCCATTTTCCGGTTCTCTGCATCCCAATTTTCTTCATAGGAAAATACCTCCGTCACCGCCTCAAGCGGCACATACAGGATTCCATTGTCCCACTCCGGGGAAGCTGCAATCGTCTGGCTCTCCTCTCCAAGCAAAAGTTCCGGGCTTCCGACCGTCATCTCCGCATGAGTATTGCCGCGCTCCATCACAAGCCGGTTTCCATCGTAGAGAAGCGCCGCGCAGAAAAGCGCGTCCGGCAGCATCCCATACGGTATCATAAACTGCCCGTCCTGCGACATTCTCAAGCCTCCAAGCTGCGGATCGACCGTTGTTCCATCGACTTCCAGCGTGATCGGGCTGTCATTAATCTCCTCGGCCATCTGCTCATACCACTCCGGCTGCCACTCGGCGCTCTCCTCCGTCTTTTCCACCTGCTTCGGAATATGAATCAGACGGTTCTCGCGTACCAGAAATCCCAGCAGAAGCACCAGAAGCGCCCCATAGAAAACATTACGCTTCAACCTGATCCCCCGTTTTTCTTCTCGGCGGCTTCGGACCCATAAACTGATAATAATACGTCTTCATCATACCATTGTAGATTTTCCGGTTCTTGTCCGCTTTCCTGCCAATATAGCGCTCTGCGTCCTCATACGCGGTAATCAGGTACATCGACCAGGAATCCAGCGCCTTAAACCGTTCACCGATCGTCTTATAGAGCGCTGGAAGGTTCTTTTTCTCCTCGATACGCTCGCCGTAAGGCGGGTTTGTGATAATAAAGCCATATTTCTTCGGATGGCTCAGCTGCGCCACCGGACGCTCCTGGAAATGAATCATGTGATCCACTCCGGCTCTCTCCGCATTTTCCCGCGCCGCCTTGATTACCTCTCCGTCAATATCGTAGCCCTGAATGTCTACCTTTACGGTATCATCCACCATCTCGGTCGCTTCATCGATCGCGTCGTACCAGCATTTCTTCGGAATCAGGTTTGTCCAGCTCTCCGACAGGAAGGAACGGTTCATGCCCGGTGCCATATTTGCCGCGATCATCGCCGCCTCGATTGGGAAAGTACCGCTTCCGCAGAACGGATCGACCAGAATCCGGTCCGCTTTCCACGGAGTCAGAAGAATCAGCGCCGCTGCCAGTGTTTCCGTGATCGGCGCCTTACTCGTCATCTGACGGTAACCGCGCTTGTGCAGCGACTCGCCGCTCGTATCGATACCGACTGTCACCTGATCCTTATAGAAAAAGACGCGCAGCGGATATTCATTGCCCGTCTCCGGCATCCGGTCCAGATCGTAATATTCCTGCATATGACGGGCAATCGCCTTTTTCATAATTCTCTGGATATCTGACGGGCTGAACAGCTTACTCGAAATAGACGACGCCTTTTTAACCCAGCATTTACCGTCCTTCGGAAGATATTTCTCCCACGGAATCGCACGGGTCGCCTCAAACAGCTCGTCAAAGGTCACTGCCTTGAAGCTTCCCACTTTTAAAAGGACGCGCTCCGCCGTCCGCAGAAAAATATTCGCACGGCAGATCGCCTCCGCATCGCCGATAAAGGTTACGCGACCATTTTCCACCTCGGTAACCTCATAGCCCAGATCCACTACCTCTTTTTTTAACACTGCTTCCAGTCCAAAATGACAGGGAGCAATCAGTTCATATCGTTCCAATCTTTTTTCCTCTTATCTCTCTGTGGATTCATTGCCAAATCATTTCATGCAAAGAATCCTTTTATTTTCATTACAGTCTTCACCATTTTTATTCTAGTTGACTGGTCTGCATCTGTCAATGAAAAGCCGCGGCAAAAGTGTCTATCTCAGGCTGCACTGATACTTCCCCTGATAAAAGCGGTAACCGCCGCCCAGATTATAAACCTCATATCCCATCCGGTCATACCAGCCGCACACCAGAAGGCTTTCACTCCCCCGCGCACAGTAAAACAGAAGCGGACGTTCACCTGTAAGTGTCTGCCGGTTATCCTGAAGCCATAAAAATGGAATATTTTCCGCCTCGCAGAGGTGAGACTCATTATATTCTTCCGGCGTCCGAAGGTCAATCAGCCGTCCCGTGTACCCTTGCTCCAGCCACGCGTCCAGATACCGCACCGGTATGGTCTGATACATCCGTCATCCCTCCTCATTTTATACAAAAACGGTTTCTGACAGAACCCGATTTCTTTTTTAACTCTATGTAATATTAATATATGCTTTGTCCGGCGGACAGGTGTCGGAGGAGATGCGGCAGCCTCTTCCATTGGCTAGAAAACGAACAAATGCCGGGAAACGGTGGATATTCCGCATTCCCGGCATTCACTATTTTTTCTCTTATCTGCCTGTCTCATCAGTCACAATCGCTGTAATCATCCTCTGTCTTGTCCTGATACTGGTTTTTAGAGCTATTCCTGGAACGGTTCTGGCTCTGGTTCTGCATGCGGTTCTGGCTCTGGTTGGAACCATAATTAGAGCTGTTCTTGGATGCATTTTTGGTGCTGTTTTTCTCAGCACTGTTATCATAGTTGCTGTAACTGTTTTTGCTTGACATAAGTCATTCCTCCTAAATTCCTGCCCTGTCAGGTTTTCTACGTGTCGGTTCCGGCTTCCTGTGAACAGCCGCTTAACCGTCACTTTCTTGTTACAGGTCTTAGTATGGAATTTTACTGCGAAAGTATGCAGGGTAATTCTTACTTTTTATGCCAGTAATATTTTTTTGTTTCATCGGACGCAATTTCCTATGAAATCAAAAAACATCTACATCCAACCCTTTTTTCATGAAAAGGTTCAATGCAGATGTTTCGTAAATTCATTCTTAACCCAGCACGTTCACAATCTTAACCGGTGTGCGGTAGTTCCATGGGGAAGTCTTGATGCCGGTTCTTTCAGTTGAAGCATGTACCACTTTGCCGTCGCCGATATACATCGCTACATGGTTGATACCTCTTCCGCTTCCGTAGAAAATCAGGTCGCCCGGCTGCATCTGGTCAGCGCTGATTGCTGTACCCTGCTTGGACTGGGAAGTTGAAGAACGGTTCAGGCTCACACCGGCACCGTGCTGCATCACATATTTCGTAAAACCAGAACAGTCAACCCCTGTGTGCGGGTCGCTGCCGCCAAATTTATAACGTCCACCTACAAACTGCAGTGCATAATTGACTAACTGCTCTCTGGTCGAGAGATTGCTCTGCTCTGCGACAAATGCATCTGCGACTGCAGCTGCTTCCTCTGCCTTGCTGAGCATAACGCTACTCTGAACCTTCAAATAGCCTTCCATCTCACCGGCCGTTACCTTGATCCAGCTGTCATCTGCCTTTCCAACTACGTCATAGGACTCGCCCTTTTCAGCCATCGCTACTACTTCTGAGTTTTCATCCTCATCCGCATAGATCGAAAGGTCTGCTGCCACGGTTGCCACCATGTCGCTCTCATAACCTGTAGACGGCCCCGCAAAAGCTGCCTGCGCGCTGCCAATGGTCAGCATTGAGCACACGCATACCATACTGAAAAGTTTCTTTGTTCTATTTAAATTCATGCTTCAAAACTCCTTAATTAGATTTTGTGATTCCCGCAGATATTGCTGAAACAAAAGAATCGAGTCCCAATCGCTGTGGTGTTATCTATCGGTCGAAATGTTACATAATTATTAAATCTTGTTACGTTATTATTATATTTTCTTTTCTTTTCGTTGTCAAGGAAATGACGGATCTTTTATATTTATTTAAGATTTTAATTTCGGACAAAAAAACGCAAAAATACAGGGAATTTCAACCATATTGGGACAAAATATTTTTGCCCCAGGCTGCCGAAATTCCCTGTATTTTCAAGTGTTTTTTATATCATCTCATATATAATGCAAATCACGATTCTGAAACATATTTCATAATTCTAAGATTCTGTCTCTGGCAAAATTTTATTTTCATTTTTCACCAGCCGTGTCCAGCGTAAACCAGAACTCCACACCGTTCTCATGGTTCTTCACACCGCACGCCTTATGGTGCATCTCCATGATCGCCTTGACGATCGAAAGCCCGATGCCGCTGCCGCCATATTCCCGCGTTCTCGCTTTATCTACCTTGTAAAACTTCGTCCAAAGGTTCGAAAGTGCTTCGTCCGGGATCGGATTTCCCGTGTTAAACACTTCCACGCAGACCTCTTTTCCATCGCGCCGGTGGTCAATCCGGATCTGAATCTTCTTCTCCCCGCCGCCCACATGATGAATCGCGTTCGTCAGATAATTGGTGATGACTTCCTCTATTTTAAATTCATCGCCCATGACGTAGACCGGTTCCTTCCCGTCAAAATCCACAGTCAGCTCATTCTGCTTAAGCAGCACACCGGAAGAAGAAATCACACTGGCAATCAGCTCCGTCAGGTCAAACCGCTCCACAGACAGCCGCTCTCCCCCAAATTCCAGCGCCGTCAAGGTCAGAAGCTGGCGCACCATCCGATTCATTTTCCCAGCCTCGTCCATGATAACGCCGCAGTAATAATCGCGGTTCTCCTTGTCCTCCGCCATGCCCTCGACGAGTCCTTCCGCATAGCCCTGAATCAGCGCGATCGGCGTCTTTAACTCATGCGACACATTCGCAATGAACTCCTTCCGCATCTCATCGATCTGCACTTTCTCGTCAATATCCTTTTTAAGCTGTGCATTCGCCTCTTTCAGTTCCCCGATCGTTGTCTTGAGGCGCTCCGAAAGCACATTCATGCTGTTTCCAAGCGTATCAATTTCCTCCGTCGAGCGGCGGCTTGTCTCATAGCGGGCATCAAAATCCAGGTTCGACATCTTTTCCGACAGCTCCGACAGCCGTTTGATCGGCATCGTAATGTGCCGGGTAATAAAATAAATCAGAATACTTCCCGCCAGAATTACCACGATTCCAACAAACATCAGAAACCGGTTTGAGATAGCCGCGCTCTCATGGATGCTCTCCATCGGCATCGTCATGATGAAAATGGTCGCATTATCCGAGAAAAATCCCCAGCTTTCCAGATAAAACGTCTTGCTGAGCGGGTCAAACGTCTTCTGAATCATGTAGTTGTCATATTCCCGCAATACATCCCGCTTCGCCCCCGCATGACCGACGATATAGCGCCGCACCCGGTCACGCATGACTTCCACATCCCGCGCCGAGGAGACGAGTGTCTGGTCACTCTCGCTGTCATATAAAAGCAGGGAAATATTCGACCGGTCACGCAGCTCGCGGATCACATTTGCCAGCCGGACACCGCCGCTCGAAGCTTCCTCCCCATCCAGTGCATCCGCCGATGCATCCTCCGAGTCATCCTCCAGCACCACCGTGTCACCTTCCGCATATTCACCCAACGCATCCTGTGTCTCATCGCCAGCCCTATCACCGGTTCCATTTTTACCAGACTGAGCCGAACCGCCATCCGCACTGTCCATATCAGAACTTCCATCTTTCGACTTCTGGTACTCTTTCCAGCCCGAATTCAGCTCCGCCTGTGCGTCCTCCAGCGAACTCTCGCCATTCCGGACCTCATCCTGGATAATCGCGTCAATCGCCCGATATCCCTTTTCCAGCGTATGAATCTTATAATTCTGGTAATATCCGGACAGAAACCAGTTATTGATACACCAGATAAGCGCGATTGCAACCGTCATCAACCCGGCAAATATGATTGTAAATTTCCATCGGACCGAACGTTTCATTCGCTTACCTCAAATTTGTAGCCCATGCCCCAGATCGTCTTGATGTACTCGCCTTTCTCGCCCAGCTTACTCCGAAGCTTCTTCACATGCGTATCGATCGTCCGCGCATCGCCGAAATAATCATAATTCCATACATTATTCAGAATTTTTTCTCTCGAAAGCGCAATTCCCTGATTCTCTGCAAAATACGTCATCAGCTCAAATTCCTTGTAGCTTAAATCCACCGGTTTTCCATCCACGCTGACCTGATGTGCCGTCTTATCAATGTGGATGCCGCCCACATCGATCACATCCTGGCTGCCGCCGTTGCTGCGGCGCAGGATCGCCTCCACACGTGCGACCAAGATCTTCGGACTGAACGGTTTGGAAATATACTCATCCACGCCCAGATTAAAGCCCTGCAGCTCGTCGCTCTCCTCGCCTCTCGCCGTCAGCATGATGATCGGCACCTGCGAATACTTGCGGATCGTCTTCACAACCTCCCAGCCGTCCATCTTCGGCATCATCACATCCAGAAGAATCAGCGCAATGTCCTTCTGCTGGAAAAACAGATCCACCGCCTCCTCGCCGTCCCCGGCTTCCAGCACCTGATACCCTTTAATCGAAAGGAAGTCCTTCACCAGCTTCCGCATCCTCGCCTCATCGTCCACGACCAGTATTTTAATCTTATCCATAAAATCTTCACCTCATTTATTTTACTCTGCCGTGTATGACAGAACCTTTTTCCACGCTGTCATATCCTGATTACATTCTCAATCTGTCTGTATTTTAGCAGATTCGGGTGGGAGATTCCATAGGTTCACAAAAGATTCATAGTTTCTGCCACATATAGAAAAGAGAGTCCTTTTCCATCCTCCTGGGTTCCCCAATGCAAGCAATTTATATATTCAGTTGCCAAGGACAAATGGAACTTTTTCATCTCACACGCAAAACAGGACTGTCCGACAAAATCCAGTATTTCCCTGCATTTCTCATCCAGCCCTGTTTGCTTTCTATTTCACAGTCTTCCCAGGCTGTTCCATATCTTATATTTTATTCTTCGGTCTTCTCCGCTTCATCGCTCTCGACCACACCAATGGAAAGATCTTCAAGCTGTTTCGGATCAACCTGAGACGGTGCTTCCATCATCAGGCAGGAAGCATCTTTTACCTTCGGGAATGCGATGACGTCGCGGATGCTGTCTGCGCCGACCATCAGCATAACCATACGGTCCATACCGTAAGCCAGACCAGCGTGCGGCGGTACTCCGTATTTGAATGCGTCTAACAGGAAGCCGAACTGCTCCTGTGCTTTCTCCTTCGTGAATCCAAGAACCTCAAACATCTTCTCCTGGATGTCTGCCTGATGGATACGGACAGAACCGCCGCCCATCTCGGTACCGTTCAGGACGATATCGTATGCTTTTGCACGTACCTTGCCCGGATCAGTATCGATCAGCGGAAGATCCTCTTCCATCGGCATGGTAAATGGATGGTGCATAGCTACGTAGCGATCCTCTTCCTCTGAATATTCAAGCAGCGGGAACTCGGTTACCCACAGGAACTTGAAATCATCCTTCTTTAAGAGGTCAAGCTGTCTAGCGATCTCCAGACGTAAGTTTCCAAGTACATCAAATACAACTTTATCCTTGTCAGCTGCGAACAGAAGCAGATCGCCCGGCTTACCGCCCATAGCAGCCACCAGTGCATCCAGCTCTTCCGGCTTCATGAACTTGGAGAAGGAGCACTTGTAGGTACCGTCCTCATGGATTGCCAGATATGCAAGACCTTTTGCACCAAAGCCTTTTGCGTACTCAACCAGCGCATCGATCTTCTTTCTCGGCATAGCGCCCTGTCCTTCTGCGTTGATACCGCGGACAGAGCCGCCATTTTCCAGTGCACTCTTAAATACAACGAACTCGCAGTCTTTTACTACATCCGATACGTTTTTCAACTCCATGCCGAAACGCAGATCCGGCTTATCGGAACCGAAACGATCCATTGCCTCGCGCCAGGTCATACGCTGGATCGGAATCTGCAGATCGTAATTGCAGATCTCCTTGAAGAGCTTCTTTAACAGACGCTCATTGACATCCAGAACGTCCTCAACGTCAACGAAGGAAAGCTCCATATCGATCTGGGTAAACTCAGGCTGACGATCGGCTCTTAAGTCCTCGTCACGATAGCAGCGTGCCAGCTGGAAGTAGCGGTCATATCCAGAACACATCAGAAGCTGTTTTAACAGCTGCGGAGACTGCGGCAGTGCATAGAAGCTGCCCGGATGTACACGGCTCGGTACCAGGTAGTCTCTCGCGCCCTCCGGAGTACTTTTAATCAGAGTCGGAGTCTCAATCTCAAGGAAGCCTTCCTCTGCTAAGAATGCACGGGTCAGGATAGCCACGCGGCTTCTTGTCATCAGGTTTCTCTGGATATCCGGACGTCTCAGATCCAGGTAACGGTATTTCAGGCGAAGATCCTCTTTGGTTTTGGAGTTCTCCTCGATCGGGAACGGCGGTGTCTCAGACTCTGCCAAAATGCGGAGGTAATCCGCGCGGATCTCAATCGCACCTGTCTTTAAGTTTTCATTTACTGCACCGGAACGTGCCTCTACGCGTCCGGTTACAGCGATAACGAACTCGCTTCTCAGCTTTTCTGCCTTTGCAAAGCTCTCAGCGCCGCAGTCAGCTTCCTCGAAGATCAGCTGCAGGATACCGGAACGATCCCGCAGATCCACGAAAATAATGCCGCCTTTATTTCTGCTCTTCTGAACCCAGCCCATAACGGTTACTTTCTCACCGATATTGGCAGTTCCCAGCTCGGTACAGCGATGGGAACGTTTCAGTCCTGCCATAGATTCTGCCATGATAGTATTTCCTCCGTTTATTATAGTTTTATCTGAAAAATTCAAAAACTGAATCACTTCAAACTGTCTTTGTAAAATTCCACGATCTCCTCGTAGCCGTCCTTCGCCAGCTGCTCCTTCTGGAATTTCTTGTTCTTGTTCATCTGTGCGACTGCCACGCGGGTGCCGTTAGCGCGCTCTTCCTGTGCTTTCTTTAAGACGGCACGGAACTGCTCGCCGCTTAAACCTTTCTCATACAGGAATGCTTTCTTGCCGGCTGCCTCCGGTACTTTGAAACCGGAATCCATCAGGATCGTGATGATACGCTCAAAACCGATGGAAAATCCGCACGCCGGTGTATCGACGCCGGTAAATTTGCCGATCAGCTTGTCGTAACGTCCGCCGCCTGCAACGGAGCCGCCGAAGCCTTCCATGGAAACCTCAAAAATCGTTCCGGTATAGTAGCCCATGCCGCGCACCAGCGTCGGGTCAAATTCAAGACCGAATTCGATGTCTGCAACCGCTTTAACAGTCTCCATGATCGTTGCCAGATTCTCTGCCTTTGCCGGATCCATCACGCCGGAGAGCTTCTCGCCCAGCGCGCGGACGCCTGCCGCATCGTTCTGAATCTCTGCCAGAAGTCCGGTGTATTTCTCAACCGCCTCTGGCGCATAACCTTCTGCAAGCAGCTCTTCGCGGACACCGTCCAGACCGATCTTATCCATCTTATCGAGAATGATAAATACCTTATCTGTCTCATTTTCCGGGAATCCGCTGTAATCTGCCATGCCCTTTAAGATCGCACGGTCATTGACGCGGACAGTGTATGCCTTGTCCGGGCAGATGCGCTTCAGCGCCTTGGTAAGCGCCAGAATCTCCTCGATCTCAGCCAGGTTTGTCGCATCACCTAAAATATCGATATCACACTGTACAAACTGACGGAAACGTCCCTTCTGCGGACGATCGGCACGCCATACGCTTCCGACCTGCAGCGCCTTGAACGGCGCTGATAAATTAGCAGAATTGTTTGCATAATAACGGCTGAGCGGCAGAGTTAAGTCATAGCGGAGACCACCGTCTACGACATCTGCCTCTGTCTGTGCTGTCTCGACGTTCAGCTTCTCGCCTCTCTTTAAAATCTTGAAGATCAGCTTCTCATTGTCGCCGCCCTGCTTGCTGGTCAGGTTCTCAATGTGCTCCACGCACGGAGTCTCGATCGCCGAGAAGCCGTATCCGCGGTAGGTATCTTTGATGATATTCAGCACATAATCCCGGATCTCCATCTCGCCCGGAAGAATGTCCTTCATGCCTGTAACTGGTTTTTTCTTTAAAGCCATGTGTCAAACTCCTTCTATGTCTTTCTGCAACCATATTTCCCGCGCAAAGAAAAGTTCACTTTTCCATGCTGGAAACTGGATTTTTATGTTTCTCTGTTACAAAGTGTTTTTCTGCATCTGACACCCTGTATCTGTGAATTTTTCGTTTTTACTCTCTTCGTCCAAGCAGCTTCTCTTTCCGCCCGATCATCTCATCGATCCGGTCGATATACTGCTCAACTTCCTTGACGTTCTCCGCCCTCTCAATCCGGTTTTCTGCCGGGAAATAAACCTTGGTGGTCGTTCCCGCACCGCAGGCGGCGATCGTCTGTTTCTCTTCCATAATCAATATATTATAGAGACATTCCTTGCCCGGAACCGCATAACCGACATTTTCAAAATTGCCCGCCATATTTTTCTGGCGGTAGAGATAGTACGGTTTCAGTCCCATCTCCTCGGCATACTGCGCGGTCAGGTCAATCATCTCCTGTGTATTGACAATCTTCAGATTTCCGTAGCGCTCCTTATAGATATTCAGGCGCGCCGCGCGCTTGATCGCCAGCGAATGCACCGTCACGCTGTCCGGTCTGAGTGCCTTGATCTCCTCCATTGTCTGGCGGACATCGTCGATCGTCTCCTCCGGCAGACCCACGATCAGGTCCATATTGATATTGTCAAATCCCAGCTCCCGCGCCAGCAGGAATTTTTCCTTCACATCCTCCACCGTATGACGGCGTCCGATGAGATCAAGCGTCGCCTGCTTCATCGTCTGCGGATTGATGGAAATACGGGAAATGCCGTGATTCCGGAGCACCTGCAGCTTTTCGCGCGTGATGCTGTCCGGACGTCCCGACTCAACGGTAAATTCAACTGCCTGTTCCACCGGGAATAATTCTTCCACCTTTGTCAGGATCTCATCCAGATCCTGCGGATTTAACGAGGTCGGTGTGCCGCCTCCAAAATAGATGGTCGAAAGCGGGCGATCCTTCATCTGCTCCGCCACATATTCCATTTCCTTAAAAAGCGCCTCTTTGTAGAGGTCCATCCGTTTTTCCCATTTCACAATCGGAAACGACGTAAACGAACAGTACAGGCAGGTCGTCGGACAGAACGGGATTCCCACATACAGGCTGTACCCATTCTCATAATCGATCGTGGACAGCAGGCGTCTCTCGCGCTCCGCCACGTCGATGCTCAGATCGATCTTTTCCTTGCTGGTGAAATACGTCTCGCGCATATAGGTCTCGATCTGCTCGTCCGTCCAGCCATCATACAGCTTCGTGAGCGCAATCTTCGTCGGACGGATGCCGGTAAGCGTCCCCCACGGAAGCTCTCTGCCGGTCTGGGCAGTCAAAAGACGGTATAACGTCTGTTTGATCTCATTTTTCGTCTCAAAACGGTTGGAAAAATCCGGATAAATCAAAGCAAAGTGAACAGCTTCTTTCTTCACCGGCGTCACATCCAGTGAAAACGAGTTTCCGTCCCGGACTCCCCGCACAATCAGAGCCGCCTCCCCGGCTTCCTCTTCCTTGTGCGTAAATGTCTCGCCCGGATAAAATGCCATCAGGAGCTCACGGATATCCTGTTCAAAGGACGCGTCATTTAACAAAATCGCTATCATGCTTCGCGCCCCCTGTATCCCGCCAGCGGATTGTACTGTTTTTCGTCGGCGATCGTCGTATATCCCATGTGTCCCGGATATACATTCGTATCATCCGGCAGGTTCAGAAGGATATCTGCCACCGAATGAATCATCTGACGTCCGCTTCCAGTCGGGAAATCGATGCGTCCGTAAGAACCTTCAAATAAGGTATCTCCCGAAAACAGCACCCTCTCTGATTTTACATAATAACAACAGGAACCTTCCGTGTGCCCCGGTGTATGAAGCATCTGGAACGTGTAGCCCGCTGCCTCGAACGTCTCTCCATCCTTCAAAAGCATATCCGCTTTCAGATGCAGACCGCCGCCCTGAAACTGGACGGACAAGTTCTTATCCGGATCCGCCAAGACCGCCTGCTCCTGCTCACAGGCATAAACCGGCACGCCCAGATCCCGTCTCAGCTCTTCCATCGCCGTCACATGGTCAAAATGTCCATGAGTCAGCAGAATCGCCTTTGCCTTCGCTCCGGTCTGCGCCAGTGCATCCTCGATCCTCGCCGCCTCATCGCCCGGATCAACAATCACAGCTTCCTTCGTCTCCGGATGCACCGCAATATAACAGTTCGTCTGGACCATTCCCACGATCAGCCGTTTTATCTCCATCTTTTCCTCCTAATAATATGTGAAACTTTCACAGGGTGTAAGTACCTGTGAAATATAGAGAGAACCGCTTATCCGGCAGTTCTCTCTATATCTAACACTCCTTCAATCTGTCTGAGTTTATCAGATAATTTATTTAATTCCTCAATTCCGTGAATATCGAACGTCATGACGATCGTCGCCTTGCCCTGCTTGCTCGTCCGCACATTCATCGAGGTAATGTCGATCTGGCGCTCAGTAAATACCTTGGAAATATCCACAAACATGCCGATGCGGTTGTTCGCATAGATCTTGATTTCGGTGGAGTATTTTTCCGTGCCCGTCTGTGCTTCCGGCTGTTGCCACTCGGCTTCAATCAGGCGCTCACGCTCTTCCTGCGGCAGATTCATCACATTGATGCAGTCCGTCCGGTGGATCGAGATACCGCGTCCCCTTGTGACAAATCCGACGATCTCATCGCCCGGAACCGGGCTGCAGCACTTCGAAAAACGAACCGCCAGATCGTGGATTCCCTTGACAACGATACCACTCTTCGACTTCCCGGCTGCGATCACCGGAACCTTGTTTCCATCCGACGCCATGTTATCGAGGATCGTCGTGTCGGTTACTTCCTTCTTTAACTTCTTGTTGCGCTCATCCAGCATCTTGTTGATGACCTGTCCCTCTTTGAGGGCGCCATGTCCGATCGATGCCAGAACGGAATCCCAGTCACGGTACGCATAGCGCTTCATGACCTTTTCCATATATTCCGGTTTATTTAACTCTGAATAATTGATGTCCTTCGCCTTACAATATTTATCCAGAAGCGCACGGCCGCGCAGGATATTGTCCTCTTTCAGCTCGCTCTTGAACCACTGGTTGATCTTATTCTTCGCCTGTGTACTCTTAACCAGTTTCAGCCAGTCGCGGCTCGGTCCCTTGGAATTCTGGGAGGTAATAATCTCGACACGGTCACCATTTTTAATGACATAATCGATGTTGACCAGTTTTCCGTTGACACGGGCACCAACCATCTTGTTGCCGACCGCACTGTGGATCGAATACGCAAAATCGATCGGGGTGGAACCGCTCGGCAGGTTCTTGACATCACCCGTCGGGGTAAAGCAGTATACATCATCCGTAAAGAGGTCCAGATCACTCTTTAAGAGACTTAAGAACTCTTTATTATCGGACATATCCCGCTGCCATTCCAGGATCTCACGCAGCCAGGAAAGCTTTGCCTCGGCGCTGTCGATCGCCGCCTTGCTGCTGCCGCTCTCCTTATATTTCCAGTGTGCCGCGATACCATACTCAGCGGTACGGTGCATCTCATAGGTGCGGATCTGAATCTCAAACGGCTGTCCACTGCTGCCAATCAGAGTCGTATGCAGCGACTGGTACATATTCGGTTTCGGCATGGCAATATAATCTTTAAAACGTCCCGGAATCGGTTTGTACATCTCATGGATGACACCGAGCGCCGCATAACAGTCTTTCACGCTCTCCACGATAATCCGGACCGCAAAAATATCATAGATCTGATCCAGCGTCTTGTCCTGGTTTACCATCTTTTTATAGATGCTGAAGAAATGTTTCACACGGCCGTCTACCTTGGCTTCGATGCCCGCATCGTCCATATGTTTCTTGACTTCATCCATAATCTTATGGATAAACGCCTCCCTGGTGTCCTTACGGAGCGCCAGTTTTTCGGACAATTCTTTGTAAACCTCCGGCTGGAGATATTTGAGAGACAAATCATCCAGCTCGGTCTTGATCTTGGAAATACCGAGACGATCAGCAATAGGCGCGTAGATATCCATCGTTTCACGCGCCTTTTCTTTCTGTTTTTCCGGCTTCATATATTGAAGCGTCCGCATATTGTGCAGACGGTCTGCCAGCTTAATCAGGATAACCCGGATGTCCTTCGCCATCGCTAAGAACATCTTACGCAGGTTTTCCGCCTGAATCTCTACTTTATCGATCGTCCACGAAATCTGGGTCAGCTTGGTAACGCCGTCTACTAAAAGTGCTACCTCCTCGCCAAAGATCGCCGTGATCTCCTCCTCTGTCATGACCGTATCTTCCACGACATCGTGCAGGATACCTGCCACCAGAGTCTCTTTATCCAGCTCCAGATCCGCCAGAATGATCGCCACACAGAGCGGATGGATGATATACGGTTCACCTGATTTACGCCTCTGGTCCTTGTGTGCGTCATACGCGATCTGGTACGCTTTCTCAATCATGCTGATGTCATCCGACGGATGGTACTTGCGAATGGCGGCAATCAACTCATTATACAGTACCTCCGGACTCGTAAAATCCGCCGGCGCTTCAATTTCCTGATCCAGCTTTTTTATTTTATCCAAATTTCCCATATATGCCTCCTGACCCTTCCGTAGATAACTGAAACGCCTGCCGTTCGGAATCCGGAAAGCGGTTCACGCAAATGAAATAAAATATTATATAGAATACCCCTATTATACGAATATTTGACAAAAAATGCAACGGCAAACTATTTTGTTACTATTCACGCATACGTGCCCAGTAACGGAATTTGCCGTGGCTTCGCATTTAAATACGGCAAATTCCTGCTGTCGCCACGTTTTCTTACGGCACTTTCGGTTTCAAAAGTGCCTGCCCGTGAACCGTTACCTATTTCCCCTCATAGGTAATTAGGGCATCCACCGCATATCCGTTCAGTTTTTCGCGTCCCTTTAAGCCGGCCAGCTCCATCACGCAGCAGATTTTTACAACCTCGCCGCCCATCTTCTCGATGAGCTTGACAATCGCCTCGGTCGTTCCGCCGGTTGCGATCAGGTCGTCAACGATAACTACCTTCTGTCCCGGTTTAATGGCATCCTCATGCATCTCCAGAACCGCGCTGCCATACTCCAGATCGTAGCTTACAGATACCGTCTTGCACGGCAGTTTGCCTTTCTTGCGGATCGGCACGAATCCCTTGTGCATCGCATATGCAACCGGCACGCCGAAAATAAACCCGCGGGACTCCGGACCAACCACGATATCATAATCCACGCCCTCTAAGGATTTCTGGATTCCGTCGATCGCAAGCTGCAGTCCGTCTGCATCCTGTAAAATCGTAGTAATATCGCGGAAAATGATACCCGGCTCCGGAAAGTCCGGAATGCTTCTTACATATTCTTCCAGCTTTTTCATGATTTTAACCTCTTTTCTATAAATTTTGTATCTCAATTTCTCAGTTTTAAATCGCCATCCGGCTCTTTTTCCACCGTTCTTCTCATTTTTGCAGAAGTTTTCCCCTGCTTCTTCTTCCTTATATACATAGAAGCCACAATCACCGCCAACACAAACAGCGCACCTCCGCTGATCAGCAGTCCCTCATGCAGTCCCTGCGGATAATACCTGAGTTCCACCGTATGGGTTCCCGCCGTCAGTTCCACGCCGGTAAATGCCTTCCAGACCGGACGCGTGATAGCTTCTTTTCCATCCACCGTGACCGTCCAGCCCTCGTCATACGGGATCGTGAGGAACAGCGTTCCGCCCTCGCCCGCGTCGATCGTGCCCTTCATCGCCTCCTCGCCCAATGTTTCCAGTTCAAATGGATGCTGGTTGAGGCGCTCATAGAGCGCACGCAGCCCGGCTTCGTCAAAGCGGTACGCGCTCGCGTCCATGCTTCCGGCACTGTCATTGCTCTCCAGCAGAATCAATGTGCCTGCCTTCACATATCCGGTTTCCACCAGATACCCGCGTTTCAACGTATCAATGCTGCGGCTCTCCCCGCCGACATCCAGTTTAACCGAATCAATCTGACGGTTTGCGACACTTATATAATACTCCCCATCTTCCGGTGCTGTAAAGGAAAAACGATTCCCCTGCTCCTCCCCGTCCGTGAAAATCAGGCACTCCGGCACGCCCAGCACATCCGATAAATCATTCTGGACATCCGCCGGCGAAGAAAGATCGCGTTTCCAGCCCGTTTCCACTATGTCCGGCAGGATAAAGCCGAGCGGCAGCGTCCACGGATTCTCATAGAGGTACGTGTCACCTGAAAATGCATAGAGCGACAGGCGCGGATTGTCCTGCTTGCCCCCATAGAGTGCATATTTGATTGAAAATAACGAATCCACCAGCGGCGTACTTCCCACAATGCTGTATGCGTTCGTCGAACCTTCGCAGCCCATCTGTTTGAAGAAATCCGTCACCCCGGCATTTGCCACCGATGAAAACAGAGATACGGATGGAAAATGCATCCACGCGCCATCATTTTTCGTGCGCGCATTCGTTTTATCAATCCGGTAAAATTCCGTCTTTTTGAGCGGCTCTGTCACCGCTGCAACATCCTGATTGTCTGCCACATAATCAGTCCGGCTCGTCGTCGGAATACTCGTTGCCGCCATATTGGCAAGCGCCTCCACACTTACCAGCGCCATCGCCAGAAGCGCCGCCGTGAACGCGAAATGTTCTTTATTTTGATAGAAATAAAAGACGCCCAGATACAGCAGCAGAAGCACCACTGCCACATACCAGACAACTGGCTCAAACGCATCGTCCGTCACCAGCTTTTCTGCCAGAATCACGTAGCCAATCGCGGCGGATGTCACCCCGGCAAACTGCCGTTTGGATATTTCATCCAGATATAGATACGCCCGGAAACACATCGTCAGCACCAGCGCGATATAGATAAACGACTGGCGGCACGGCAGGCTGTTCGGGTAATGGAAGCCATGCCAGATAAAATTCAGCACATTGAACGAAAAGCTGGCATAGAAAAAGAGCAACAGCACACCGTACACAACCTTTTCCCGGATCGCAATCCGGCGGTTCAGAAAATACAGCCCCATGAAAATGTAGACTGCCACGCCGCAGTAAAGGTTCGGCCAATGGTCGAGTCCCGTCTCCACCTGTACATTTCCGATGTGCCGCGCGATCATGTCAAAGATCGGGAAGTAGATTTCCAGCGTGGTCGGAAAATTAAAATCGCCAGACGCCGTACTCTGCAGCGCCGCAATCTCCGGAAGAAGCACCGCAGCCGCCAGCGCACCCGCCAGAAGCGAATACACACCAAACAGGAAAAAGCTGTGCAGACAATCTTTCCATCCCGGCCGTTTTTCCAGAAACAGGAGCGCCACATAGTAAATTACCATGAAGAGGCATATCATAATTGATATATAGTAGTTGGACAGGATTGAAAGTCCCAGCATCAGGCAGTAAAAAAGCCCTTTTTTTTCGCGCACCAGCCGCTCCAGGCCGTGCAGGATCAGCGGCAGCAGCACGATGCAGTCCAGCCACATGATATTCCAGCTATACGCCGCCATATAGCCGGACAGCGCATAGAATACGCCGAAATAGCACGCTCCAAACTTCTGTGAACCTGTGTGCTTTTTCAGATACCACGCCATCGAAAGCCCCGCCAGACCGCTCTTGAACACGATCATGTAGGTCATAAATTCGATAATCAGGGACGACGGGCATAACAGCAGCAGCCAGTTAAACGGGCTCGCCAGATAGTACGCATAGAGCGCGGCAAAGTTTACGCCCATGCCGACATCCCAGCTGTAAAGCAGGCTCTCGCCACTTAAAAGCTTATGCCGGAATTCCGAGAAAAACGGCGCATACTGGTGGTACATATCCGTCCGCAGGAAGCTTTCCTGCCCAAAGGGGAAAATACCGCGGTATGCAAAAATCAGGATCAAAATCACCACCGGCAGGAAAAATGCCGCCAGGAGATCATCCGACGGACGGAAAACCGCAGCCAGGCGGCCCATTCCGCGGGGTGATTTCGCTGGTTCATCCCACTCATCTAATTCATCTAATTCTTCCTGCTCCCAGTCATCATCATTCAACTCATTAACGACATCTGCTCTGGACTCTGAAAGTTTAGATTTTCTGGCATCTTCTTCCTGTCTCCAGGCCGGCATTCGTTCAGCGCGTCTCATATCTGTACAGGCGGTCTCCGAATCCACGTCCGCACCTTCCCGCTCGTTCTCATACTCCTCTATTTTCCCCGTTGTTTCCGCTCCCGTAAGCTCCCTGAGTGCTTCTTCCAGTTTACTGGAACTTTCGTCTCGTTCTCTTTGCTCCATCTTCCCTCCATCCAGAATCCTGTTCAGGCGGCGTTTTCTCTACTCTTTCCGGCTTTTCCGGTCTGTCTTCAGCATCCATTTCCGCTGTCATTTCCCCACACAGCCCTATTTCGAGGATTCTTTCTTTTTGAAAATAAATAATTTACTGCAAATATAATTCAGCACCAGCGAGATCGCTGATACCACAATCTTACAGATCATATCCTGTTTGATTCCCATGCCGTCTACCATCACGATCATCGCCACATACGTGAACACCGATGTGAGAATACGGCAGGAGAAAAACGAAGCCATTTCCTTAAGAAGATATACAGGGCGGAAATTGTAGCTTCGAAATACCCAGATCTTGTTTGTCACATATGCAAACAGGATCGCCGCCGCCTGACAGCAGATCGTCGCCATACGGTAGTTCATACCGTTGTGGCGGAAAACCGCATAGGAAATCCAGTCCACCAGCGTCGTCAGGACACCAAATATCAGATACGATATCGTCTCCCTGTTTACAAACTTTCCCCAGAGCAGGGATAATTTTTCCTTTATCATCACTTTTTCTCCGAAAAAAGAATTGTATGGGCAGCGGTCCTTCGACATCCCCATACAATTCCTGTACTTTCTGTAACACACCGGACTCTGATCCGGCAGTTTTATGATTGAAACGTAACTGTCTTCTGCATTTACAGTTACTCCTGCTATTACATTTCCTCTAACAGCTTGTTTACGCTGACCAGCTTCACGCAGAGAGTGAAGAGCTCAGTTGCAATGATCAGATCCTGCAGCGGCGGATAGGACGGAGCAATACGGATGTTGCGGTCTTCCGGATCCTTGCCATATGGATAAGTTGCACCGGCTCCGGTCATAACAACGCCTGCTTTCTTGCACTTCGCAACGATCTCCTTCGCACAGCCGTTCAGGGAATCAAAGGAAATGAAGTAGCCGCCGTGCGGTTTTGTCCAGGTACCAATCTCCAGTCCGCCTAACTCGCGGTCGAGAATGTTCTCAACAGCCTCGAATTTCGGACGCAGGATGTTGGCGTGCTTTCTCATGTGCTCTACCATGCCGTGGATATCCTTGAAGAAACGCACGTGGCGGAGCTGATTCACCTTATCATGACCGATAGTCTGGATCTTTAACTGCTTCTTGATATCGTCCAGGTTGTTGTGGGAAGTTGCGATTGCCGCAATACCAGAACCCGGGAAGGTAATCTTGGAAGTTGAAGAGAATTTGTAAACCATATCCGGGTTACCGGCTTTCTTACATTCTGCCAGAATCTCCAGCACATGATCCTGCTCATCGTCATATAAATGATGGATACCGTATGCATTGTCCCAGTAGATACGGAAATCCGGAGCAGCCGGATGCATGCGTGCCAGACGGCGTACCGTCTGATCGGAGTAGGAATTGCCGGTCGGGTTAGAGTACTTCGGAACGCACCAGATTCCCTTTACGGTCGGGTCGGTTGTCACATACTGCTCTACCAGATCCATATCCGGACCATCTGCGGTCATCGGAATGTTGATCATCTCGATGCCAAAATATTCAGTAATGGAGAAATGTCTGTCATATCCCGGTACCGGACACAGGAATTTAACCTTGTCAAGCTTGCACCACGGGGTATTTCCCATAACGCCATGAGTCACAGAACGGGAGATGGTGTCGTACATTACGTTCAGGCTGGAGTTTCCATAGATAATGATATTGTCAGCCGGAACCTCGATCATATCCGCTAACAGCTCCTTCGCCTCGCTGATACCGTCCAGACCGCCGTAATTGCGGCAGTCTGTCCCATCTTCGCAGGTCAGATCACTGTCGCTGCTCAGTACGTCCATCATTCCCATCGATAAATCAAGCTGCTCTGCACTTGGCTTACCGCGTGACATATCCAGCGTCAGATTCTTGCCCTGAAACTCCCGGTACTGATCGCTCAGATCACGCTTAAGCTCCAGAAGTTCTTCTTTCGTCATCTCGCTATAAGGCTTCATCCTTCAACATCCTCCTTGTTTCTCTTATTTATTTCATCATAATTTCATGGTCTGCTTTTCATCCAGCTCCCCTTGTTCAAGGGTTCGGATCATCTCATCTAAGCATCGTTATAATAATAACATAGGTACAAAGGGCATGACAAGCATTAATTTGTTATGTCAGCACATAAAATTTGTTATATGGTACCGCTTGGTTTTTCCGATTCGGTGCATTTCACGGACAGCAAATTATAATAAAAACATGATGTTCCCCCTTCTTTCATATACTAATGAAAATATATCTTTCAGGTCACATCATGTTCATTCATTTTCCCATGCATTCTGTTCCATCACGTTTCCGGCACATCATTTCCCCGCTGCTGGTTCCCGCCCTGTTTGCCATCTCTTTCTTCGCCGGGCAGACTGCCGCACATTTCCTGCGCCGTCCATCCGGGCACACGGTTTCAGCGCCTGTTATCGCCTGTGGCTCGCTCCCGCCTGCCTTTGATTCCGATTCGATTCCGGTTTCCGCAGATGGAAACTGGGGACTTGGATTTCCCAGTCCAGGGCAGACACCGGTCGGCAATGCCTCCGCCGACACTTTAAAAAACTTTGACGCTTTCTATGTAGGCGATACCTCCAAGCCCGTCATCTATCTGACCTTCGACGCCGGATATGAAAACGGCTGCACACCTGCCATTCTGGAAGCACTGAAAAAACACCATGTCCCGGCAACCTTTTTCGTCGTCGGCAACTATCTCGAAACCAGTCCTGAACTGGTAAAACAGATGATCGCAGAGGGTCACACCGTCGCCAACCACACGTATCACCATCCCGATATGTCCCGCATTTCCGACAAAGCAGCATTTGAAAAGGAGCTGACTGCCCTGGAAACACTCTACCAGTCCGTCACCGGGCAGACAATGAAAAAATATTACCGTCCGCCGCAGGGCAAATACAGTGAATCGAACCTGCAGATGGCAAAGGAGCTCGGCTACAAGACCTTTTTCTGGAGTCTCGCCTATGTGGACTGGATGCAGGATCAGCAGCCATCCAAAGAAGAAGCATTTTCCAAGCTTCTGACGCGCATCCACCCCGGCGCGATCGTCCTTCTGCACAGCACTTCGCAGACCAACGCTCAGATTCTCGATGAACTTCTGGCAAAATGGGAGGAAATGGGGTATCAGTTCGGGCGATTAGATGAATTATAAAATTATACCAGCAGCATTTTCCGGATAAACGAAAGGATCGCGCCTCCGATGCTGCAGAACAGCAGAAATCCGTGGTTCGCATTGATCGCCTCCAGTGCCGCATAGCCGCCGTCTACAATCGGCTGTAAGCTGCCCGCATTCTTCGGCATCAGGTACGCTGCCGGACCGGCTACTAATACCAGAACAAGGATGATTATAAACGGGATAAATCCGCGCCCCGTATCGTATTTTTGCAGCCGTACTTTACCACCCGCGTGCTTGCCTGACAGAATCCACAGGCACCAGATCGCGCCCATCAATACCAGAAATACGCCAATCCCTACATACAGCCCCAGACCATAATTTTCCTCGGTAATCATAGTTCCGATATAGCCCAGATCGTCGCCGCCATACCGAAATGCCTTCGCATTCGCCCAGGTGATTCCCGCCATCAGAAGAAAACTGGCTGCCTGCATCACACGCGCCATCAGCACAACCACGCCGGTTACTCCGGCTGCCGTCACATCCAGCACGGACGGACCGTCATTTGAGTCACTCTGCGTATGCGCCTCACTGCGCTCCGCCGCCCGTCTGGTGCGCTCTGCCTCCCGGGACTGGCGTTCCAGTTCCCGCTGGTGGCTGCGCTCCATCCGATTTTTCTGACGCTCTGAGCGCTCCCGCTCCGACTCCAGAGCATGAAGGCGTTTTTCCATCTGCTTCTGCTGTTTTGCATCCCGCTTATCCTCTTTCGCGCTGGAAGAAGAACGTCTCGCGCCCTGTCGTCTGCGCGATGCCGCTTCACGGTCGCGGCGGGCATCCTCCTGTGCCTGGGATTGGCAGCGTTCATTGTCGCGGCGCTCTTCCTCACGCTTCTGTGCGTCCTGACTCTGGCTGCTCCGCTTTTCCTGACTGTTTCGTTTCGATCCAGAGCCGGATTCCGCCTTTTTCTCATCCGATTCCATCCGAGCTGGATTCCGCTGTTCTGAATCACCGTCGTCATAGCTATTTTCCGGCTTTCTTCCCACCGTTTCCTGTTCTCGGCGTACTGTATCATTTACAAGCGGAGTTCCGCAGTTACTGCAAAAATTTCCAACTGCCTCCTGTCCGCATTTTGGACACTTCATTCTATTTTCTCCTTCCTCCAAACGATTCTTTCCATCCATTTCCGCACTCATTTCTGGCATTTGAAACGCATGTTAAACAATGTACATTTTTTTTTACACAGCCAGAACTTTATTTCCTGTTTCCCATGCCCAGCTGCCAGAACGCCACTGCACTCGCTGCTGCCACGTTGAGCGAATCCACGCCGTGTGACATCGGGATTTTCACGGTGTAATCGCACGCCGCGATCGTCGATGCCGCCAACCCGTCACCCTCGGTTCCGAGAATGATTGCTAATTTTTGTTCCTGCGAAAGCGCCGGATCCGCGATACTCACGGAACGGTCACTGAGCGCCATCGCCGCCGTGCGAAATCCCAGCTTCTTAAGCGTTTCCATACTGTTCTCCGCCCAGTCGCCCTTCGGAATGTACGTCCACGGCACCTGAAACACTGTTCCCATACTGACACGGCTTGCGCGGCGGTACAGCGGGTCACTGCATCCCGGTGTCAGAAGCACCGCATCCATAAAGAGCGCCGCCGCTGACCGGAAAATCGCCCCCACATTCGTAGGATTTTCTACATTCTCAAGAATCGCGATCTGTCTGGCACCTGCACAGATTTCCTCGATCCCCGGCATTTTCTTCCGTTTCACCGCACACAGCATCCCGCGCGTCAGTTTAAAGCCGGTCAGGCGCGTCAGCACATCAAATGGTGCCGTAAACACAGGCACTCCCGCACACACCGGGCGTTCCAGAATCTCTCGCCCTTCTGTCTCAATATGGCGTTCTTCCATCAGAAAAGAAACCGGCTCATATCCCGCGTCGAGCGCCCGCCCGATGACCTTCGGGCTTTCCGCAATGAAAAGACCTTCCTTTGGTTCATTATAATGAAATAACTGCCCCTCGCTCAGCCGGGCGTAGATATCCAGCTCCGGCGCTTCCAGGGTTGTAATTGAAATATGATTCATTCTGCTTTTCACCTTTTTAATATGGTTTTCATGTTCTATCGAGTATACCACATTTCTTACAAAAAGGAAGTGCTGATTATGGACGCTGACATGAAATCATTCCTCTATTCTGCCGCATTCTATCATCCTCTTTCCGATTCCGTTCCTATTTCCATACAAATCTATCTTCGGCAAAAGATTTGACTTTTTCATCCCTGTTTTCCATACCGCCTATCATAACGCTGAACCCCCGCTTTATGTCAATCATCTGGGCAAAGATTTCACACAAAGTTCAGAAATAAAAAATGGGTTCTGACACATCTATGTGGGACTTCCAAAACAAAAAAACAGAACTGTCGACTAAATCAGCTACACAGTTCTGGTTTTTCTGTTACTTATAAGAACAAAAGACTATTGTCAGCCCTATCCTAGCGCCCCGCACACTCCATAATAATCCTCTCACACATCTCATACCCCAGCACTGAACTGTTCAGCGACAGTGTATAATTACTTGCCATCCCCCACTTCTGATCCGTGTAAAAGCGATAATTGCTCATACGGCGCTTATCAATGTCTTCTGTCATTTTGATCGCTTCCTGTTCCGTAACATTGTATAAGCCGCAGATCCGCTTTACCTTCTCCGGTATATTTCCGTGTATAAATACGTTCAGAACGTCATCCCGATCTTTCAGGATAAAGTCCGCATTTCTACCTATTATCACACACTCTTCTCTTTCCGCAATATCCAAAATGATCTTTCTCTGCGCTTCATAGATCATGTCTTCGACGGATCGTCCCATCTGGTCGCGCCCTGAAAACGCATAGGCAAATAACCCCTTCTTGGGTGACAATTCCGCATTCTCCTGGATATACTTCGGTGAAAATCCGGACTGCTCCGCAATCTGTCCGATCATCTCCTTATCGTAGTATTTCACACCCAGTTTCTGCGCCACTTCCATACCGATAAAACGTCCGCCGCTTCCAAACTCCCGGCTGACCGTAATAATTCTTTTTCCCATCATCCTATCCTCTCTCCTTACTCCAAATGTTCCACTTTATTCGTTCTGATTTTCTTCAAAAATCCATATCCCACCAGGCAGGCGGCGAGCTCTGTGATCGGAAACGCCCACCAGATAAGCGAAACACCTGCCTGACCGTTTCTCACAAAGATTGAAAAGATGCCTGCCAACGGCAGAATAATCACAAACTGTCTGAGCAGTGAAATCACCAGCGACTGGATGCCACTGTTGAGCGCCTGATAAATACCCTGATATGCCACATTGATTCCGGCAAAAATAAAGCTGATGGAAATGATTCTCATTGCCCCGATAAAGTATTCTCTGGACGATCCGGCATTAAATAACCCGGCAAACATCCCTGGGAAAACCTCTGTGATTGCCATGCCCACAATCATCAGAACAACCGTATAGAACAGACCATATTTAATTCCATCCAGAATCCGCCTTCTGCTATGCATTCCGTATGCAAACGCGATGATCGGTGTGATGGCGTCGCGCAGACCAAACGCAAGGAACAATACAAACTGCTGTACTTTGTAGAAGAGTCCATACGCCGTCTGGGCGGAAGGATTGAATTTCAAAATCAGGTTCATCACATACACCATAATAGACATGAGCGCCTGCGCGATGATCGCAGGAAGTCCGATCGCGTAGATTTCCCTTATAATTCCGACATCCGGCTTCATATATGTGAAATCATGCTCAAACTCTTTGTTTAACTTCATATGAAAAACAAATAATAAAACCGCCGATATGACCTGCCCGATCACCGTTGCATAGGCAGCGCCCGCAACTCCCATCTCCGGGACAGGTCCAATTCCATAGATCATAATCGGGTCCAGAATGATATTTACCACTGCTCCCAAAACCTGACCGATGGTCGAATAAAACGAACGCCCTGTTGCCTGCAATAATTTTTCAAACAAAGAGAAAAATACGATTCCAAACGAAATCACGCAGCAGATCCGAAGGTACTCCGTTCCCATCGAAATAACCTCCGGATCGACCGTCTGCGACGCGATATATGCGTTTACTCCAAAGAGTCCGAATAACAGACATACCGCATAAATAATCACACCCAGAAACAGGCTGTTTCCGGCTGCCTTTGCAGCTTTTTTATTATTTCCCTGTCCCAGCATCCTCGCAAGAAGCGCATTCGTTCCCACGCCGGTTCCAATTCCCACTGCCACCATCAGCATCTGGATCGGGAACACCAGTGTCAGCGCATTCAGGGCGGCTTCGCTTCCTACCCTCATATTTCCCACAAAGGCGCTGTCCACGATATTGTAGACTGCCTGCAATGCCATCGATAAAATCATCGGTATGCCCATCTGGATCATGAGCTGATTTACCGGCATATCCTTCATCTTGTTGCTTTCTGCCATTTTAAACTAAATCCTCCTTTTTTCCGCATAAAAAAGAATGTGCCTTGGCACATCCGGGCGTCTCGCGCGGTCGCTTGCGACATGTTTCTGCTTCGCGCGAGTGCGCATCATTGGCACGTTAGTGCCTTTTTTGTGTAATAGGGAATTCCAAGGAATTTCCTATTACATAAAAAAGTGTGCACCTATCTCATAAGCTGGACTTACGCTGATAGGCAACACACTTTTTAATGGCATTTTTATGAAATTTAATAAAAAATGCACCTTGGCACATTCTTTATGGAATAATAAAAAAGAGCAGCAAAAACTGGATTTACGCTCGTTTGCCACTCGTTTCGGTATTATTATATTTCCTGTTTTAAAAAAAGTCAAACCAAAAAATCACCTGTCGGAAACAGGAATTCTGGTTATTGGTTCACGGGTAGACACTTTGGAAACCGGCACTCCCACTCTCCGCTTCAACGCCTCAATATACAGTCCCGCAAACCGTCCCGGTGTCACGCGATTGTGGGTAATGTAACCGATCTCCATATAATCGTCCACATCAAGTGGAATCGCTACAATATTCGGTCCGTTCAGTTCCTCATTGATGACACCGCTGCAGATCGTATACCCATTCAGCCCAATCAGAAGATTAAACAGGGTCGCGCGGTCGGACACCAGGATGTCCTTGCGGCTGTCCAGCGTGCTGAGGATCTCCTCGGAGAAATAAAAGGAATTGTGCTCGCCCTGCTCATAGGACAGACGCGGATAAGGTTCCAAATCCGACAGGGTGATGGAACTGCGGCTTGCAAGCGGATTGGCCGCACCGATAAATACATGCGGTTTTGCCATAAAAAGCCGCGTAAATTTGAGGTCGTGTTCCCGCAGCGTCTTGCGGATCACCGTCTCGTTAAAACGGTTCAGATACAGCACGCCAACCTCGCTCCTAAGCTTCGCCACATCCTCAATCAGCTCATACGTCTGCGTCTCGCGGATACGGAAATCGTACTCTTCTCCGCCGTACTCGCGGATCAGATCGACAAACGCCTCAACGGCAAAGGAATAGTGCTGGGTGGAGACACAGAACTGGCGTTTCTGCGGCACAGCGCCAAAATAGCGCTCCTCGATCAGGTTTGCCTGCTCGATCACCTGTCTCGCATACCCCAGAAATTCTTCCCCGTCCGGGGAAATCACCACGCCCTTGTTCGTGCGGGTAAACAGGGAAAATCCAATCTCATGCTCCAGTTCCTTGATCGCCGCCGTGAGGCTCGGCTGTGCAATATAAAGTTTTTTTGCCGCCCCGCTGATGGTTCCGGCTGCCGCCACCTCCACCACGTATTTTAACTGAAGTAATGTCATGCCCTGTTCTCCATTCTTACTGATTTTCTGTCATTTCTTTCTGAACCGTATCTGCCACAGAATTACATCAGACTCAAATCCGCCTCTAACGCACCTAGTCCACAAATTTTTCCGTCTCTTTCAGACGAACCAGCGCTCTCGCCATCGCCGCGCGGGTGCTGTAATACTCGGAAATACTCTGTTTCTGGCGCAGCCGCTCTTTCGCACGCTCTAATGCCTCCTGCGCCCGGATCCGGTCGATCTCCTCCGGTTTCTCGATCGTATCTGCCAGCAACATAACACGGTTGTTGGCGATCTCACAGAAGCCCTGCCCGACGACTGCCGCCTCCCACGGACCGTCCTCTGTCACCTGGAAACGCATTTCTCCCGCTTTGACTGCCACGATCTCGCTCTCATGGTGCGCCATGACAGCCATCTCACCGTCCACCGCCGGAAGGATCAGACAGTGGCAGACTCCCTCATAGAATGTCCGGTTGCTGGATATGATTTTTACATGAAAATCTGCCATCCGTTCCTACGCCTCCTGTTTCTCTAAAGCCTTCGCCTTTGCCACTACATCCTCGATCGTTCCGACATTGAAGAATGCTGCCTCCGGGTACGCATCCATCTCACCATCCAGAATTGCCTTAAAGCCCTTGACGGTATCCTTTAACGGCACATACTTGCCCGGTACACCAGTAAAGTTCTCCGCCACGTGGAACGGCTGGGATAAGAAACGCTGTATCTTTCTTGCGCGGCCGACGGTCAGCTTATCTTCCTCAGACAACTCGTCCATACCCAGAATTGCGATAATATCCTGCAATTCCTTGTATTTCTGTAAAATCTCCTGCACCCGTCTGGCCGTCTCATAGTGTTCTTCGCCGACCACATCCGGTTCCAGAATACGGGACGAGGATTCCAGCGGATCGACCGCCGGGTAGATACCCTGTTCTACGATCTTTCTGGAAAGAACCGTAGTTGCATCCAGATGGGTAAAGGTAGTCGCCGGTGCCGGATCGGTTAAATCATCCGCCGGTACATAGACTGCCTGGATTGAAGTGACCGAACCATCTTTCGTCGAGGCAATCCGCTCCTGCAGCTCGCCCATCTCATTCGCTAACGTTGGCTGATAACCAACCGCCGACGGCATACGCCCAAGCAGCGCTGAAACCTCCGAACCTGCCTGTACATAACGGAAAATATTATCGATAAATAGTAACACATTCCGGTGCATTTTGTCACGGAAATATTCTGCCATCGTAAGCCCGGTCTCTGCAACTCTCATACGAGCTCCCGGCGGCTCGTTCATCTGTCCAAACACGAGCGCTGTCTTTTCCAGAACACCGGATGCCTTCATCTCACTCCAGAGGTCATTGCCCTCACGGGAACGCTCACCGACACCCGTAAAGATAGAATAACCGCCCTGCTCCATCGCAATATTCCGGATCAGCTCCTGAATCAGGACTGTTTTTCCGACGCCCGCGCCGCCAAACAGACCGACTTTTCCGCCCTTGGAATACGGCGCCAAAAGATCAATAACCTTGATGCCCGTCTCCAGAATCTCCGCGACCGGGCTCTGATCCTCAAATGGCGGCGGATCCCGGTGAATACACCAGTGCTCCTCACCATCCAGCTTTTCTCCTCCATCTACCGTCTCACCTAAAACATTAAACAAACGTCCAAGCGTCTTTTCGCCAACCGGAACGGAAATGCCTTCTCCCGTCGGTGTTACCTTCATGTCACGGCTCAAGCCCTCGCTTGCCGACAGCATGATGCAGCGGACGATATTATTTCCCATGTGCTTGGCAGCTTCCATCACACACGTCTTTCCCTGATTTTCTACTGTGAGCGCGTCCCGGATCTCCGGAAGGGGACCGCTCTCAAATTTCACATCGACAACCGGACCGGAAACCTGGACAATCTTGCCTTCCGGCAGGCTGGTTTCAGTCTTTTTTGTCTCTGCCGCCTGTTCTCCCATCACACTCTCATCTCCTCTTCTCGTTCTCGTCTCTGTGCAGCCGCGCCGCCGCATACTTCGGTGATCTCCTGTGTGATCGCCGCCTGCCGCGCCCGGTTGTACATCGTATTCAAATCTTTTAAAAGTGCATCCGCATTATCCGTCGCCGCATCCATCGCCATCATACGGGCATTCTGCTCGCTGCAGAACGACTCAACCAGCGCGCCGTAGATAAATCCGGCTACATAGTTCGGAACGATCGCATTCATCGCTTCCTCCGGCGTTGGCCGGAGGGAAAACTCCTCCAGCCGCACATCGACCGGAATCGCCATTCCGTGCATATCCGGCTTGGTAATCGGAAGCACCCTTTTATCCTTCGCCACACTCTGCATCACATTTTCCATTCTTGTATACAGGACATGGATCTCATCCAAATCACCCGACAAATATCGTTCCAGAAGCATTCCTGCAATCCACCTTGCCCGGTTAAATGTCGGATCCTGCGCCGTATACTGGAAATTTTCTTCAATCGGGATGTGCTGGGAGGCAAAAAACTGCCGCCCCGTCTCACCGATGACAAACAGATGTACCTCGCGGGAAGGATCCTTTAAAAATGTATCCGCCATCTTCATGATGTTATGGTTATAAGCACCCGCCAGCCCTTTATCGCCGGAAATAACCAGCAGCCCCGTTTTCTTCGACTGGTGCCCTTCTTTTTCAAAATAGGGACTTTCCATGTTCGGCAGATGCCTCTGGATACGCCGGATGACATTTTGCAATGCATAGAAATACGGCTCCGTCTCTGCCAGTTCTTTTCTGGCTTTCTTTAATTTCGTCGAAGATATCAGGTACATCGCGTTCGTGATCTTGCGCGTATCCTGAATACTCCGGATCCGGTTCTGGATCTCTCTGAGTCCTGCCATCTTCCATCACCGCCTTACTGCTTATCCAGTTTTGCATCCGCTGTGGCTGCCTCCAGCGCATTTCCCTGTGCTTTCAGGAATTTTGCCTTGTACTCGCCCACCGCCTTCGCAATCTCGCGCTGGATATCCTCGCTGAGTGTCTTCGTCGTGCGGAGTGCGTCTCCCACCTGCGGGTAGGAGCTTCTCATATATTCGTAAAGACCACCCTGGAATGTCTTCAGCTTTTCCTTCGGAATATCTACCAGCAGATGGCTCGTCGCCGCATACAGAATCACAACCTGTTCTTCCATCGAGAGCGGATGCTCAAGCGGCTGTTTTAACAGCTCCATCAGACCGCTGCCGTAGGCAAGCTGTGCCTTGGTTGCCGGATCCAGATCGGAACTGAACTGTGTAAATACTTCCATCTCGCGGTACTGTGCCAGGTCGATACGTACGCTTCCGGCTGCCTTCTTCATCGCCTTGGTCTGCGCTGCGCCGCCGACACGCGATACCGAAAGCCCTACATTGACCGCCGGGCGCATGCCCTCGAAGAACAGCGAACTTTCCAGGAAAATCTGTCCATCTGTGATGGAAATAACGTTGGTCGGGATATACGCCGACACATCGCCCGCCTGTGTCTCGACAATCGGCAGCGCTGTGATTGAACCACCGCCCAGCTCATCCGAAAGCCGCGCCGAGCGCTCCAGCAGACGGGAATGCAGATAGAATACATCGCCCGGATATGCCTCACGTCCCGGAGAACGTTCCATCAGAAGAGACAGTGCACGGTACGCAACCGCGTGTTTCGATAAATCGTCATAGACAATCAGAACATCTTTTCCCTGATGCATGAAATATTCTGCCAGCGCCGTTCCTGCATACGGCGCGATATACTGTAAGGACGCCGGATCACTCGCCGTCGCTGCCAGCACGATGCTGTACTCCATCGCCCCGTGTTTTTCCAGTGTATGAACCAGTCTCGATACCGTTGAAGCCTTCTGACCGATCGCCACATAGATGCAGATCACGTCTTTTCCCTTTTGGTTCAGCATCGTATCTACCGCGATCGAGGTCTTACCGGTCTGGCGGTCACCAATGATCAGCTCACGCTGTCCGCGTCCGATCGGGAACATCGAATCGATCGAGAGGATACCGGTCTCCATCGGGGTATCAACTGACTGACGCTCGATAATACCCGGCGCCGGTGATTCCACCGGACGGTATCCGGCTGCCTCAATCTCCCCTTTATTGTCGATCGGATTGCCCAGCGCATCTACAACACGCCCTAAAAATCCCTCGCCAACCGGTATACCTGCCATCTTGCCGGTCCGCATCGCGCGGCTTCCTTCTCCGATGGTGTTCGCATGTCCAAAGAGGATGCAGCCGATCTCCTTCGACCGGATATCCTGTACCATGCCTCTCACATCGCCGTCAAACGCCACAATCTCACCGTACATCGCATGGTCGATTCCATCCACATAGGCGATGCCGTCGCCCACCCGGCCGACCGTACCGATCTCACGGGCTGAAATGTCGATTCCATCCAGATTTCCTTTCAGAATCCCGATGATTCCCTTCTGGGTAAGGAAATCACCCGAATCCGGCTCTTTTACCAGATTCTTTAATTTATCTGCCAGTGCCCGTTTTCTTCCCTCCGTGCTCCAGTCATATTCCTCACTTCCGACCCGGAGGATAAAACCACTTCCAAGCTCCGGCTTTTCTTCCTTCACAATCCGGAGTTCCCGTCCCGGATATTTCTCCGAGAGAAATTTCCGGATTCCGGCTGCCTGTTTTTCATCCGGCTCTTTGACATATTCCAGCACACAGCGCAGATATTTATCCGGCTTTTCAAACGTCTCCGCTTCCTTAATCAGATCCGGCATCATTTTCATTGTCTGATCCTGTGCCAGCACCTCGATGATTCCCCGGACTGCCAGCGGAAACAGGCTACGAACCAGATCTTCCCGCTTCTCACGGGTCAAATCCGGATTTTCAAGCTCTGCCGGAAGCTGCGGTGTCGCAGCCAGTATCTCAGCCGCATGCTGCAGATCATCGACAGAAATCTTCTGCCTCTTTATTTCTTGTAAATAGACATCAAGTTTCTTCATTCTCCGTCGTACCCGCTTTCTTCAAAAACTCATCATAAAGAGCGCTGTCATCCGACTTCTTGTTCATCGAACCAGCCGCCGCGTCCAGAACCAGCGACAAAATTTCATGCTTCGCCTGTTCGAGCATCTTGTCCTTCTCCCGGCGTGCATCCTCGCCCGCCTTACGGATGACTTTATCTGCCTCTTTCTGGGCGTTTTCAATCAGCTGGCGTCCTTCCTCACGTGCACTCGCACGCGCCGCATCCAGCACCTTGTTTTTCTCTGCTTCTATTTCATCCTGGCAGGCTGCGTATTTCTCTTTCTCCGCCTGCGCTTCTTCCTGCATCTTTTTTGCCTCATCATACTTTTCCTGAATGGCTGCATTCCGTTTATCGATCACTTTGTTGATCGGCTTAAAGAGGAAAATACGGGTAATTGCATACCAGATTAAAAGGTTGATGATCGTAAAAACCAGGTTGATGTCCAACCGTAACATAGCCTTGCCCCACCTTTCGTTTTCTATCGTATCAGCTTAAAAGAATAATAATCAAAAGGGCAATAACGAAACCATAAATAGCAGTTGCCTCGGCAAGTGCCGCACCTAACAATAGAATCTTTGTGATTTTTCCCTCTGCCTCCGGCTGTCTTGCGACTGCCTCAGTCGCCTTAGATGTGGCGATTCCGATACCAATTCCGGCTCCTGCGCCTGCAAGAACTGCCAGACCTGCTCCGATTGCAATGATTGTACCCATAATAAAGTCTCCTTTTTGTAATTTTCTATTTCTCTTCTATTACTCGATTGATTCCTTGATAAAAAGCCCTGTCAGGAAGACAAATACATACGCCTGAATCAGACCGTCAAAGATATCAAAGTAAGCGCTGAACAATACCGGAAGCCCTACCGGAAGGATGTATTCAATCAATTTCATGATGACGAACGCGCCCAACACGTTTCCGAACAGTCGCATACACAGCGACAACGGTTTGATAAATACCTCCATGATATTGATCGGTGTCACGATGGCGATCGGCTCTGTAAAGCTCTTTAACCATCCTTTTAAACCTTTGACCCGAATCCCTGCTGTCTCAATCAGCACAATACTCATCAGCGCCAGTGCTGCCGTGACGTTCAAATCCTTGGTTGGCGGCTTGAATCCCAGTATACCAAGCAGGTTCGCCACGCCCAGATACATCAGCACGGATGTCAGATACGGCGCATAGCCTTTTCCTTCCTCTCCGAGGATTCCCTCGCCAATGCCCTGCAGCCACGTAACAGCGTTCTCCAGAAGGAGCTGTCCGCGTCCGGGATGTTCAACTTTCAGACCGTGCGTCACAATCAGTGAAACCACGAGCACCACTGCCATCATGATCCATGTAACCACAACGGATTCTGATATGCCGATCCCGCCAATTGTAAAGGCTGTCTCACAGTTCAATTCCTTGATCAGGGTCGCACCCAGATCTCCCATACTGTCACTTCCTCTCTCCGGGTTGTTCTCCCGCGGCTGCCCCGGCTATTGTTCTTTCATTTCCCGATGCCGCCACGTGTTCTAGTTACTGTTCACGCATACGTGCCCAGTAACGTTTTCTCCTGTGTCTCCACATTCTTCCCGTCTGTTCCCGATCTTACTCCCAGAAATACAAATGGTAAAATTATATTTTTTTCCTATATCCATAGATAAAATGAATGGTGATAGTTATTGGTAATCGTTATTGTGGCTGGACATTTCTGGAAAAATACGATAAAGTGTGACTATATTTGGTAAATACACGTACAGATATAAAATCAGATAAACACTGTTTCAATCAGGCAGAAACAGTCCGACATACAGAAAGGATTTCAACTACATACATGGACATCAGTTTCGACTACTACAAGGTTTTCTATGAGGTGGCTCGATGCCAGAATATTACCCAGGCGGCTTTGAATCTCTGCCTCACGCAGCCAACCGTAACAAAATACATTCATAATTTAGAAGATATGCTTCAGTGCAAACTTTTCAACCGCTCCCAAAAAGGCGTGACCCTGACCGATGAAGGGCGGATCCTGTTCCGCCAGATCAACCGTCCCTGCCAGCAGATGGGACGCGCGGAAGAGATTTTAAAAGAATATACGAACAGTCAGAGCGGCAGGGTTTCGATCGGTGCGAGCGAGCTGACGATGCGCTTCTTTCTGCTTCCTTATATTGAACAGTTCCAGCAGCGTTTTCCGAATGTGACCGTGCAGATCCATTCCAACTCTGCGCCGATCACCGCTTCTTCCTTAAAGGCCGGGGAAAATGACTTTGCCGTCATCATCTCTCCGATCCACGAGATCATGAAGGAGCTGGATCTGGTTCACGTGATGCCGGTTTCCGAGTTCCAGGACATCGTCATCGCCGGAAACCGTTTTTCCGAGCTGCAGAACCGCACACTCTCCCTTGAAGAGCTCTGTATGCACCCGCTTGTCAGCATGGAGTCCGGCACGACGACGCGGCTTTTTTGGGACAATCTCTTTGAGGAACAGGGGCTGGATCTGCACCCGAGCATCGAAGTTTCTTCCAACGATCTGATCGCCCCGACCGTCTCCCACAATCTGGGAATCGGCTTTGTTCCCTCGGAATTTGCCCGGAACTACCTGCTCAACTACCGCGTGTTCCAGCTTCACTTAAATATCCCTATCCCGAAGCGCCAGATCCTCATCCTGCAAAACCCGATGCGCCCGCTGACGCCGGCGGCACAGGCATTTCTGGATATGCTGAAACAGCCGGTGCAGGAAAGTATAGGGAATGGACAGCCGGTCTTGTTACACCCATAGGAATTTTCACTAAAAATACCCTGTCGGTCGGATTTTAATGCTCCTGACAGGGCATTTTTGTTTGTAATCTACAAGCTTCTAACCTCTTCATATAAATGAAAGTGATTTTTTCTAAATTCCAGAAGCCCTTCCCGCTGCATTTTCCCCAGCTCTGCCGACAGCGCCGACCGGTCCACACCCAGATAGTCGGCGAGCTGCTGGCGATTGAATGGGATATCAAATCTCTCGCTCTCATTTTTTACCGCCTGATCGGAGAGGTACGACAGAAGCCGTCCCCGGATGGATTTCGACGATGTATTGAAGATCCGGCGGGACAGCTGCAAGTTTTTCTGCGCCGAGATTGCAAGCAGGTTGCGGATAAGCTGCGTGTGATGTCCGCAAGAATTGGGACACTGCGACAGCATTTTTCCAACATTTAAAAACAGCACTTCCGTCACCTCCGCTGCAAACACATCGACCAGCAGCTTTTCCCCCGGCACGCACGCATATGTCTCCGCAAAAATCTGTCCCGGTTCTACCCGGTCTAGAATGCTGCGGTTGCCCCACAGATCATCGTTGACAATCATCACACTTCCGTGCATCACCACACCCAGAGATGTGACCGTATTCCCCGCGCGATAAATCATTTCTTCTTTTTCATAACTGCGTTCCTCCGCCCCCAGACAGGACAGCATCTCCCCGATTCCAGATTCGCCCGCGCCTCGAAACAGGGGGCTGCGGCTTAGAAGCTGCATTTCGAAGGGAGTTAAATTCAGGCTGGCGCCCGTTTTATAGTTTGATGCCATATAGATGTTGACCTTTCTGTTTTAACTAAGTGTTCTTATTATATCAAATATTTTTATATTTTTCTGCAATCTGATTTCCCGTTCTTGCACATCCATACAACTTCTGCGATAATAGAAACATTCCTATATCAAATGAAGCTTTAAACCAGGAGATTTATCGGACAGGATATTTACATAAAGAGGAGACTTTCAAATGATCGAGCCAAACCAGCTTCTTCAGACATATATCCGCCAGTATCAGGCGGCAAGCAAGAAAAAAAGAAAGACCAGTTCCCGCCCCCGCGATCTGAACGAGCGGACGAACCGGCTGTTAAAAACATTGAAACGCACCAAACCGACGCAGGTCACCAGCCTCTCGCTGGAGGAATGGCACCGCCAAATCAAAAATCTGGCTTATTTTGCGTACCGTTCGCACAACGATGCTGTCACAAAGCTCATTGAAAGCAGCCTGCTGCCACAGCTCATCCGCCTGGATGAGGCAATGTTTCTGCCTGCCCAGCGCGATGATATTTCCGTGGATTTTCTGAATTATCTGGAAACAGAACTGGATGGTCAGCTCTGTACGCAGACACTTCTGGAGCTTTACCAGATCTATAAGCGCTACGTCATCCAGTATAAAATCATGGATCTCGTCCCATCCCGTCCAGAGCTGGAATTTCCGGAGACTATGGCGATGAACCGCCGTTTCATTCTCCACATCGGCCCGACCAACAGCGGCAAAACATTTCACGCGCTGGAACGCTTAAAAACAGCGAAAAAGGGCACTTACCTCGGTCCGCTGCGCCTTCTGGCGCTTGAGGTATATGAAAAAATGCACGACTGCGGCGTTCCCAGCACCATGCTGACCGGTCAGGAGTGTATCGCCGACGATGACAGCCGGATCACAGCTTCGACGATCGAGATGGCAGATTTCTCCGAGGAATACGATATTGCCGTGATTGATGAGGCACAGCTGACCGCCGATCCAGACCGCGGGCATTGCTGGACAAAGGCGATTCTGGGACTGAAAGCCCACGAAATCCATGTCTGCATGAGTCCCGCCGCTGAATCTGCTGTCACACACCTGATCCATCTGTGCGGCGACAGCCTTGCCATCTGCCGGTATCAGCGCAAAACTGCGCTCATCTGTGAGGACACGCCATTTTCTTTCCCGGAAAGTGTTCTTCCCGGCGATGCACTCGTCGTATTTTCCAAAAAATCCGTGCTGGATGTGGCGGGACGTCTGGAAGAAGAAGGTATCAAGGCAAGTGTTATATACGGAAGCCTGCCGCCGGAGATCCGCCGCCGCCAGATGCAGCTTTTTACCAGCGGCAAAACCAAGGTGGTCGTCGCCACCGACGCGATCGGCATGGGACTCAACCTGCCTGTCCGGCGTATCGTATTTGTACAGACCCAGAAATTTGACGGTACCACCCGGCGCGGTCTGACCGTACCGGAGGTCAAGCAGATCGCCGGGCGCGCCGGACGCTTCGGACTCTTTGACACCGGCTACGTCAACGCGATGGGGCAGGAATCCCTCGATTATATCCGGGAGCAGCTTACTCAGGAGGAAGAACCAATCGAAAAAGTCAGCCTCGGTTTCCCACAGATTCTCCTCGATCTGGACGAGCCGCTGGACGTTATCATCAAAGTCTGGAAATCCGTTGAGCCGACGCCTCCGTTTGAAAAGGTCAGCGTCGATGAGATTTTAAGCCTTTATGCGCAGGCAGAACGCTACAGAGACGATATCTACGGATTCGATGACAAACGGATTCTCTACCGCATGATCAGCTGTCCCATCGATATCAAGGATCATCAGGTTGTCCTGCAATGGCTGCGCTACTGCAAGGATTACCCGGCGGACAAACGCCTGAAACACCCGGACAAAGGCGCCGGTTCCAAGCTGGGACTGCAGAAATACGAAACGTATTACCGCAAGCTCGACCTCTACTACCAGTTCTCCCACCGTTTTGACAAGATCATCGACGAGGACTGGCTCGAACAGGAACGCAGCCGCACTGAGGGTACGATCATGCGGTATTTGTCCAAGGGCAAAAAAAGCTACATCGCCCGCTGCCAGCGCTGCGGACGGATACTGCCGGTTGGATATCCGTTTAAGATTTGTGAGCCGTGTTTTCATCACAGTTCCATTATCGATTAGCCCCTGATTTTACCGTTTTATTTTCCGGCTGTTCAACACCACCAATGCTGTAAAAATCAAAAGAATGCCCAGCACATTTTCAACCCGCAGCATTTCTCCAAATACCACAATCCCAGCCACAGCTGCCACCATCGGCTCAGCAAACGCCAGAACCGAGGCTTTTCCTGCCTCCATCTGGCGGAGTCCCAGTGTGTAGCTTACAAACGGAAAAAAGGTAGATACAAGTCCCAACGCCAGCCCTTTGCCAAGAAGCGCCGGAGAGGTCATCAAGCTCGAAAACACCTCCGGTAATTTTACAAAGGGAATCAGGCTGATGGTTACAGCCATAAAAAAAGCTTTATTCTGAGGTGATGATATGATAACGGAAGATGCCATGACGACATGGGGGATACTGTTTCGGGGCAGCGCATGACGCGCTGCCTATTTTTTCGAATTTATGCTATAATACAGAAAGAGGGAATCAAATTTTAGGAAAACAAGGAGAATTTCAATATGTATGATGTGTTAATTATCGGCGCCGGTCCCGGCGGTATCTTTTCTGCCTATGAGCTGATGGAACGTAAACCAGATTTAAAGATCGCTGTTTTTGAGGTAGGACATCCGCTGGAGCACCGTAAATGTCCCATTGATGGTGATAAAATCAAGTCCTGTATTCACTGCAAATGCTGTTCCATCATGAGCGGATTCGGCGGCGCCGGTGCATTTTCTGATGGAAAATACAACATTACCAATGATTTCGGCGGTACTCTCTATGAGTATATCGGAAAGAAGACGGCCATTGAATTGATGAAATACGTAGATGGAATCAACCTCCGCTTTGGCGGGGAGGGAACGAAGCTGTATTCCACTGCAGGAACAAAGTTCAAGAAAACCTGCATGCAGCATGGTCTGCATCTTCTGGATGCTTCGGTCCGCCATCTGGGTACAGATATTAATTATATTGTTCTGGAGCACCTCTATGATCATCTGAAGAATAAGGTAGATTTCTATTTTGACTGTGCCATCGAAACCGTGGAGAAGACCGAGAAGGGTTACAAGGTTTACAGCGATGATACAACCTTTGAGGGTACGAAATGCATCATTTCCGCCGGACGAAGCGGCAGTAAGTGGATGCAGAAGGTATGCAGGGATCTGGATATCCATACGAATTCCAACCGCGTGGATCTGGGTGTCCGGGTTGAGCTGCCGGCTGAAATCTTTTCGGATCTTACGGATGAACTCTATGAGAGCAAGATCGTGTATCGCACGGAAAAATACGAGGATTACGTGCGCACCTTCTGTATGAATCCCAAGGGAGCTGTGGTAAATGAAAATACCAACGGCATCGTAACGGTAAATGGTCACAGCTACGAGGATCCTGCAAAGCAGACCCATAACACGAACTTTGCCCTCCTGGTGGCGAAACATTTTTCAGAGCCCTTCAAGAATTCCAATGAATATGGAGAGAGTATTGCAAAACTCAGCAACATGCTGGGCGGTGGTGTAATTGTGCAGCGTTTTGGAGACCTGATCCGCGGAAAAAGAAGCACGCAGCAGCGAATCAATGAATCTTTTACGGTTCCAACCCTCAATGCGGCTGCCGGTGATCTGAGCCTGGTTCTCCCAAAACGGATTCTGGACGGTATTATCGAGATGATTTATGCCCTGGATAAGGTGGCACCGGGTACGGCGAATGATGACACTCTTCTCTATGGAGTGGAGGTAAAATTCTACAACATGGAGGTGGAAGTGGATCACAACCTGATGACCTGTCATGATGGACTCTACGTCATCGGTGACGGCAGCGGTATTACCCATTCCCTTTCCCATGCATCTGCCAGCGGTGTCTATGTGGCACGGCAGATCGCGGAGACAATTTAATAATAAACGGTCAGAAATGTCTATTAAAAATGGATAAGATGCAGCCCCTATCGTCTGCCATCTTATCCATCTCATTTCACTTCTTTAGCTTACCAACATCTCATTCAGATGCATTTTCCTTGATTCCCACTCAGATCCCCAACTTCCGAAACAACGCATACAATTCTTCTGCCTCGTCCATCGAAGGTTTCCATCCATATTGTTTTAAATCGACGCGGTCACCGTCCTCGGTGGAGTCCACCCGTATTCCATCCTGTTCCAGCAGTTTTTTCTGCTGTCCCGGATAGTCGAACGCCGCTGCGCCGCTTAGAAAGCCCTTGGAATTAATCACCCTGAATGCCGGGACATCGCCCAGGCGGTTGGTGCGGAGCGCATATCCCACCTGACGGGAATGGCGCGGTGCACCGCACAGGAGCGCTACCTGACCGTAGGTCGTCACGCAGCCGTCCGGAATGCGCCTAAATACTTCTTTCATTCTCCGATAGATGTCCATAATTATTTTCCCAGCACCTCGTCCGCATGATCAAGTGCTGCCTCGATATTCGGGCAGAAATGATCGCGTCCGACCATATCCACAAATCCTGCTTTCTCCATCACGTGCATCGGCTGCTCGTTGACATGGGACAAAATCAATGTGACGCCGTTCTTCTGGCAGCGCTCATATAGGGCAACCATCGAATTCATCGCTGTACTGTCAACTGCCGGAACAGCACGCATACGAAGAACCAGGCATTTCGTCTCCTCGCGGGTTTCAATCTGGTTGATGCGGTCTGCTGCACCGAAGAACAGAGGTCCTGTAATCTCATAAACAGCCAGTTCTCTCGGGATCTCCCGCAGACGTGCCTGTTCTTTCATGGCTGCTTCTTCATCTTCTGCAGCTGCCGCTAAGAGCTGTGCCTCTTCCACTGAAAGCTCTTTTCCGGCTTTTTTCGCTTTTCTTGCTTCCTGCGCTTTGCGCTTCTGCTCCTCTACTTCTTCGACATAAAGCCAGCTTCTGACGCCCGTCTCATCGCTCATCCGCTTCATAAACAGCAGGCAGGATAACAGCATACCGATCTCGATCGCTACAACCAGATCGAAGATAACGGTTAAGAAGAAGGTCAGCACCAGAACCGCAATATCACTCTTCGGAGCCGTCTTGGTCAGACGGACGAAGGTTCTCCACTGACACATATTGTAGGCAACCATAAACAGGATTGCCGCGATGGTCGGCATCGGGATCCAGCTTGCACACGGCATCAGAACTACCAGAATCAGAAGCAGGACAACCGCATGAACCATGCCTGCAACCGGGGTACGGCCGCCATTTTTGACATTGGCTGCGGTACGCGCGATCGCGCCCGTCGCCGGAATACCGCCAAACAGGGCGGAAATAATATTACCCGCGCCCTGTGCCACCAGCTCCGTGTTGGAACGGTGTTTTCCGCCGATCATGCCGTCCGCTACCACGCAGGAAAGCAGAGACTCAATCGCCGCCAGAACTGCAATCGTAAACGCATCCGACAGGGAACCCTGAATCACATCGTAGCTGAACACCGGCAGACGGAACGCCGGAAGCTTGTTGCTGACCGTGTAAAGGTCGCCGATCGTATTCACATGCAGCGGCAGGAATTTTACCATTAAAATACCTGCAATAACCGCTACCAGCGATCCCGGAATTTTTTCCGTGATCATCGGCATAACGATCAGAATCGCCAGACACACCACGCCGACGATGATCGCGTGCAGGTTGACACTTCCGAATCCAGCCGCGAACGCTTTCAGCTTCTGCATCGTCTCGATCGTCTCCATGCCTGCCGGATAGGTTACGCCAAAGAAATCCTTCAACTGACCGATGACGATCGTCACCGCGATACCGGAGGTAAAGCCGGTCGTGATTGTAAACGGAATAAACTTAATCAGTGAACCAAAATGGCAGAATCCCATGATAACTAGGATGATACCTGCCATGATCGTCGCAACTGCCAGTCCTTCCACGCCGCTCTTCGCCACGATACCTGCCACGATCGTTGCAAATGCCGCCGTTGGACCTGCAATCTGTACCTGGCTGCCCCCTAAAAATGAAATCACAAATCCGGCTGCAATCGCCGTGTAGATACCCTGTTCCGGACCTACCCCCGAAGCCAGCGCCAGCGCGATCGAAAGCGGCAGCGCGATGATCGCCACGATGATACCCGCTACCACATCTGACATCAGCTGTGCGCCGGAATACTTCTTCAATGTTGTAAACAACATTGGACGTATTTTTTCCATACCCAAAACTCTCCCTTTTTCTTCCCAATTTAAATAAAAAGTAATTGCCAGCCCTAAAAAGAACCGACAATTACCTATTATACAGCAAAATAAGGGTGTGTCCAGTTCTTTCGAAGTTTTAACACAGGAATGTTTCCGACTTGTTACTGGGCACGTATGCGTAAACAGTAACTCAGACTTCTAGATAAGCATTTGTTAAATTTCTTAGTTGTGATTTTTTTGTCAAAATGACGGATTTGTAAAATTTCTGTCACAAACTTCCGGCTATTTTTTCGATTGACTTTCCTTTAAAAAAGTCTATAATTCGTACTTGTAAAAAGCATTGAGCAGGACACGATTTCCAATTCTCCACGTTTTCAGAGAGCTGCCGGGCGATGAAAGACAGTAACGCCGATGGAAATTATCCCCTGTGAGCTGATCGGACAAACGCATGCAGGATACCAGTAGTCCGGTCCGGATTCCTACCGTTAAAGAGGAACATATTCAGAATGATGGATATGGCTGAGAGATCGGCTTTACAGCCGGTAAAAGAAGTGGTACCGCGGATGCTTATGCCTCCGTCTTCTTGAACTTTTAAAAGTTTCAGGAGGACGGAGGCTTTTTTGTTTCCCCGCTCCCGAAACTCCGGCAAACTGCCGGGACACTAAAAACCATTTGACCTATGGGAATGGAGGTATCTTTATGAACACATTAGTTATCGTAGTTATCGCAGCCTGTTGTCTGGCGGCTGGTTATCTGCTCTACGGCAGATGGCTCGCCCATAAATGGGGCATTGATCCAAACGCCAAAACACCGGCCGTCACAAAAGAAGATGGTCAGGACTATGTTCCGACCGATGGCTGGGTTGTATTTGCCCACCAGTTTTCATCCATCGCCGGTGCCGGTCCTGTCACCGGTGCTATTCAGGCGGCTGTCTTTGGATGGGTTCCGGTCTTTCTCTGGATCATCCTCGGCGGCATCTTCTTCGGCGCTGTTACCGATTTTGGTGCCCTGTACGCCAGCGTTAAAAATGAAGGCAAATCGATGGGACTTCTGATTGAACAGTACATCGGCAAAACCGGTAAAAAGCTGTTCCTCCTGTTCTGCTGGCTCTTTACTTTAATTGTAACCGCCGCTTTTGCCGACATGGTTGCTGGTACATTCAATGCATATGAGACGGTAGACGGCGTGACCAGCTTATCCGCCGCCGCAACTGTCAACGGCGCAGCCGGAAGCATTTCCCTTCTGTTCATTGCCTTTGCCGTTGTATTTGGACTGATTCAGAAAAAGGCTCAGTTCCATGGCTGGAAACAGACCTTGCTCGGACTTGTCTGCACGGTAGCTGCTTTCGTCATCGGCATGAACTGCCCGCTCATTACCACCAAGGCGAACTGGTCCTACATGGTATTCGCTTACATTTTCCTCGCAGCCGTTCTTCCGATGTGGCTTTTGATGGAACCGCGTGACCTGATGACAACCTTTATGTTTGCCGGTATGATTATCGGTGCCGTCGTTGGACTGCTTGTCGCACATCCGGCAATGAACCTGGCGCCTTACACTGGTTTCCACAATGAGAAATCCGGTGACCTGTTCCCGATTTTGTTTGTAACCGTTGCCTGCGGCGCCGTATCCGGTTTCCACAGCCTGGTTTCCTCGGGTACTTCCTCCAAGGCAATCACCAATGAAAAGGATATGCCGAAAGTTGGCTTCGGCGCTATGCTTTTGGAAAGTTTACTGGCTGTCCTGGCTCTGTGCGTTGCCGGTGCTGCCGCTTCCGCTGATGGCACGCCTGCAACCGGTACTCCGTTTGCTATCTTCTCCTCCGGTGTTGCCGGATTCCTGGAGATGTTCGGAATCCCGGTTTACGCTGCCCAGTGCTTTATGACGATGTGCGTCTCCGCACTTGCCCTGACAAGCCTGGATTCCGTTGCACGTATCGGACGTATGTCCTTCCAGGAGCTGTTCAGTGTCGATGACATGGAACACGCCGAAGGATGGAGAAAACTTCTCTGCAACAAATATTTTGCAACTGTTATCACCTTGGTATGCGGCTACATTTTAACCCAGATTGGCTACTCCAACATCTGGCCGCTGTTTGGCAGCGCCAACCAGCTGTTAAGCGCCCTGGTTCTCATCACCCTGTGCGTCTTCTTACGCGTCACCGGCCGCGAAAACCGCACGCTGCTGGTTCCGCTGGTTGTTATGCTGTGCGTTACCTTCACCGCACTCGTTGAGCGCTGCATCGCTCTGGTAAAGGCTTACAATGCCGGAACCGCTGTCTTTATGGTAGAAGGACTGCAGCTTATCATCGCGGTTCTGCTGATGGTTCTGGGTGTGATTATTGTGGTTCATTCCGGTAAAGTACTGTTTTCGAAATCAACTGCTTCGATGGCAGAGAACAATAAAAAATCTGAAATGAATAAACCGGCGCATTGCTAATGATTTCATCAAAATCAAATTATAACCCGACTATAGGTGCCAAAAAGGGAGTCTCTCGCTCACGAAAAGAGACTCCCTTTTTTGGTATTTTTTAATTCTATTGATAACCACTCTGCTGCTATATGATGCCAACTCTTCACTTCTGAATCTTTCTCACCGCGAATAATTGGCACTTTTGTTACTGTTCACGCATACGTGCCCAGTAACGCACTTTTTTCTATTCTTTCATCTTTTCTCAAATTTCTCTGGTATTTCCCCTGCATTTCGTCTATAATAGAAAGCAAATTTTTCAACCGAACACAGCGCTGACAGGCGTTGTATCAGACAGGAGGAGACATGGATATTGTATGTTTAGATCTAGAAGGTGTATTAGTGCCGGAAATCTGGATCGCATTTGCTGAAGAAACCGGAATCCCGGAGTTAAAACGCACCACCCGCGATGAGCCGGATTATAACAAACTGATGAATTACCGTTTAAACATCCTGCGCGAGCACGGACTGGGACTCAAGGAAATTCAGGAAACGATCTCTAAAATTGATCCGCTTCCGGGCGCAAGGGAGTTTTTAGACAAATTAAAAGAAATCACTCAGGTAATCATCATCAGCGATACCTTCTCCCAGTTTGCCGGACCTCTGATGAAGAAACTTGGCTATCCGACCATCTTCTGCAACTCTCTGGTTGTCAGCGAAAATGGTGAGATTACCGATTTTAAGATGCGCTGTGAGAAATCCAAATATACAACCGTCAAAGCACTCCAGTCCTGCGGCTTCGAGACGATCGCCAGCGGCGACAGCCACAACGACCTCGCCATGATTGAGGCAAGCAAGGCGGGCTTCCTCTTCCGCACGACGGAGGAGATCAAGGCAGAATATCCGCAGATTCCGGCTTATGAGACGTATGATGAGCTGTTAGAAGCGATTAAAAAGGTATTAGCGTAAACATTCCGTATTTTCATAATTGCATATGCAATCGTAAAAGCAGCCCCCGGAATCCACACTCCGGGAGCTGCTTTTCAATCGTTTATCATCTCAAATGTTCACTGATTATTTTTCAATAAATAACTGTTTTACATCAAATGCCTCGTCGATCATGCCGGATTCATACATGAAATCAGCGGTCTTCTGGAAGCCTTCTTTGTCATCATCTGTGATCTCGGTAGAGAAATCATAGAGATCGTACATGCTTCTGACTGCATCGGTGTCCAGATCCAGCTCATCGGCTACGATCTGCATCGTCTCATCCGGTTTTTCTTCCATGAAATCAGCAATCTCGGTCTGTGCTTCTTCCAGCTTCTCGATGATCTCCGGGTGCTCGTCATAGAATTTCTGTGTCACTGCCACTGCAATGATCGCCTTAATCAGGCCTTCGCCGTCGGCTACCAGGTGGTAACCCTGCTGCCCTGCATTGTAAGCAGTTGCGCCAGCAACCAGAGCCACGTCTACACTGCCGCCGTCCAGACCTGCTTTTGCATCCGGGATCGACATATTGACATAGTTGACGTCGTCGATCGTCATGCCAGCCGTTGCCAGATAGGAAACGAGAAGCTCATGCAGGTTGGTTCCGGTCGGTCCTGCGATTGTCTTTCCTCTCAGGCTTTCCGGCGTCGTCAGGGACTCATCCTTAGAATACATACAGAATGCCTTCGGAGAACGGCTGTACATATTTAATACCTTGATATCCGCTCCATTTGCTGCAGACAGAATCACCGAAGTACCGCCAACCGCATACAAAACCTGCACATCGCCGGAAGCCAGCGCCTGTGTCTGATCTGCCCCGGAGGTCAGCTCCGCATAATCAACCTCAATCCCCATATCGCCAAATGTTTTTTCAAAAATACCCTGATTTTTCTCGATGATCGTCGGCACATTGAGCGGAGAAGTTACATACGTAAAGGTCAGCTTATCCAGATCAGATTCTTTCGCTGTCTCCTCCTCGGCTGCCGCCTCCTCTGCGCTGGTTTCTGCCTCTGCCTGCGTGCTCTCAGCCGCATCTTTTGTACCGGAGCAGCCTGCCAAGGAAGCTGCGGTAAGGCAGAGTGCCATTCCCATTGCCATCCATCGTTTCATCATAATCGTTCCTCCTCTAAATAAAATGTAAATTATTTATAATATCCCTTTTCAGGGTTATCATCTCATCCTCCAAAAGATTCCTCTCTTCCTGCGGCGCCTTGACCTCATAGAGCGCCTTGACCATGCCCTTTTCAATGACCGCAATCTGGCTTCCCAGAATCAGTGCCTCATCGATGCTGTGCGTCACAAACAGAATGCTCGCACTGCGCTCCTGCTGGACGCGCAGAAGCTCTTTCTGCATCTGTTCCCTTGTAAAATAGTCAAGCGCGGCAAACGGCTCATCCATCATGATAAAGGTCGGCTCATACGCCAGCGCCCGCGCGATCGCCGCCCGCTGCTGCATTCCGCCGGAGAGCTGTGCCGGATATGCTTTTTCAAATCCAGATAATCCGACCGTGCGTATAACCGCCTCTATTTTCCCCGGATCTGTCTCCTTTTTTGAAAGCCCGAACACCACATTTTCCCAGACGGTCAACCACGGCATGAGGCGCGGTTCCTGAAAGACAAATGCCGTCTTGTGGGCGCTCTCCCAGCGAATCTCTCCGCTGTCCGCCGTCTCCAGTCCTCCGGTCAGCCGCAGAAGCGTCGTTTTCCCGCATCCGCTCTGCCCCAGAATCACAGTGATTCTCCCCGCCGGAAGCGACAGGTTGATCCCGTTTAAAACGGGAATCTCCCGGTTATCCACCAGGTATGTTTTATGAATATCAATCAGTTCAATTCCAGCCATTTTCCCCGGATCCTTTCAGCACAAATCCTATCATCCATCCAAACAGGCGGTCCGTCACATATCCGACTGCCCCGATCGCCAGAATCCCCACGATCACCTTGTCGGTCCGCGACATCTGCTGCGCAAATAAAATCATATGTCCAAGCCCGGTGGACGCCGCCACCATCTCCGCACCGATAATGGCGCGCCAGCTATAGCCAAGCCCGATCCGCATTCCGACCAGAATATCTGCCATCGCATAGGGCAGAATGATGCGGAAAAATTTGCGGCGCTTCGAGTAGCCGAACATATCGCCCACTTCCAGAAGTTTCGAATCGCACCCGGTAAATCCCTTCACGATATTTAAGTACATCGGGAAAAATGACGCCAGCACAATAATCACCGTCTTCGTCATCTCTCCGATTCCGCACCAGAGAATCAGCAGCGGAATCATGCTGAGCGGCGGGACATTGCGGAAAAACTGCACAATATACTCATAGTAAACGCTGCTGCCCGGAAACAGCGCCCGGAACATTCCCAGCACAAAGGCAAACAGGAACGCAATCGCAAATCCCTTCATGACACGCAGGAAACTGATTGAAATATCCCCCCACAGTTCCCCGGTTTTCACCATTTTTAAAAAGCTCGTCCACACCCGCGCCGGGGACGGCAGCACATACGCACTGACCATCTCCATGCGGCAGACCAAACACCAGATCAGAAATACCGCTCCGATTCCCAGCGCCGGACCGAAGTATTTCTGCCAATTATCCTTGAATTTCTTCGTTTCTTTCATTCTTCCCATTCTTTTTCCGCAATTCATGCATTTTCCGCTTCCTCAAGCGTTTTCCATGAACCGCAGATTTCTCTCACTCTATCTGCACGCCATCCCCGTGATGGCATCCATCCTTACAATACAAAAGTTCCAGCAGATCCGCCTGCTTCCAGCTTCCGCTCTCCACATATGCCCGGATTTTCTCCGGACTGCTGACACTCTCTACCTTCGCCGCCTGTCCATCTTTCCGGCAGATTCCCGCAAAATACCCCGGCGGAATCGGGCTGTCTTCGATCGCCCGGACGCGCACCTCACCGCCTGCCAGACGATTCCATGCGATAAACCGCGTATTCTCAAGTCCCAGCGAATTTCCAAGCACCGCAAGACTCTGGCATGGCGTCGTGATGATCTTCTCCCCATCCGCCAGATCCGGACGCGTGCTTAATTCCCGCGCACAGTGAAGTAAAATCGGCTCGATCGGGGCAACTTTCAGGTTTTCAATTCCAGATTCGTTTTCCGGCTCCTTCTGTATCTCTTCAAGCAGCCGAACCGCCTCCGGACAGCGCGCATCCGCAAGCGTCACGCACGCCCGCAGACTAGCTTCATATCTTTCCCGGACGATCCGTCCCCAATCGCCCCGGCACTCGACCCGCGTCAGACCATGCTGTTCTAAAAAACGCTTCAGCGAATCTTCCTCACACATCCCGGCAGAAACCGGATTTATCCACAAATACTGCATTGTTTCTCCACTCTATCCAATCAGGCTGCCTAGCTTTCACACCTATGCACCTAATTTACTGCGTTTTCACGTTCCCTGCAAGTTAGTTTTTTCTAACTAGCTTATCATAGCAAAAAATCGATATATTGTCCAGTTTTGATTGTAAACTTTTACATTTTTATAAGTTGACACTAGCCGGTAAAAATGATAAAATCGGTTTTAATAGTTCCTATTTTCCTACATCTTTAATAGGTTTTATTCCGAACAGATTCCTGTTTTTATTGAATCCTATAAAAAAAGCAGGCGGACAGGGCATCAAGGATACAATTCAGGCGATCGAAAATGCCGGATATACCTATGAGATCGAGTCGGATGACCGTGAAGAATAATGGGACGCATTTTTCTATAAAAAAGGTTTTAACCAATTCTCGCACTTTCCGTGAAAATCGGCTAAAACCATTTTTCATTACAGCATATTAATAAACCCGGTCGATACCAGGAAAAGAACCAGCATGACAGCCGGCACAATATACCGGATTAAGAAGCTGTACATACCTGCTCTTGAAAAATGTTCCCCATTTTTCTCGACTTCTTCCACGATCCACTTCGGTCCGACCACCCATCCGATCAGGATGCTGGTTAAGAAGGAAATGATCGGCATAAGGAAGCTGTTGCTGATATAATCCATCACATCAAGCAGCTGTCCGGTGGAACCGTTCGGCAGCTTCAACTCAAAATACAGAACATTGTAGCCCAGACAAATGAGAACTGCCGTGATCAGGGAATAGATTCCGACCATCACACACATCTGTTTTCTCGTCTTTCCAAACACTTCCATGCAGTTGGCAACCAGCGTTTCCATGACAGAAACGCAGGATGTCAGCGCCGCAAAGCCAAGCATCAGGAAAAATGCAAGTCCCACGATATGACCGGCGCCGCCCATCGCCTGAAATACCTTTGGAAGCGAAATAAAGGTCAGACTCGGACCGGACGCCATGCCATCGCGTCCTAAAAATACAAAGACCGCCGGAATAATCATCATACCGGACAGAAGCGCCACACCTGTATCAAAAAATTCAATCTGATTGGTCGCCTTGTTCAAATCGATCTCATCTTTGACATAAGAACCATATGTTACCATAATTCCCATCGACACACTCAGTGAGAAAAAGAGCTGGCTCATCGCATCCAGCAGTACTTCCAGAAATCCTCTTACCGTCAGTCCCGTAAAATCCGGGCGCACGTAGACGAGGAATCCCTGTATTCCCGTCCGGACCGTCCCATCCGCGTCCGTGTAGGAAAGCGTCAATGAAAAAATCGCGATTCCGATGACTAACAGGATCAGTCCCGGCATGATAAAACAGGAAAATTTCTCAATTCCCTTCTCCACACCTCTGTATACAACCCAGATTGTGAGCGCCAGAAAGATTCCCGTGAAAATCAGCGGCGCATTCTTTTCCGTGATAAACGATGTAAAATATCCGTCCTCCGCCACATCCCTGCCGGATGTCGTCAAATACTCAAAGAAATATTTCGTGATCCATCCGCCGATGACCGAATAATACGTCATAATTAACATCGGAACCAGAAACGTCAGGTATCCGACAAACTTCCACTTCGGATGCAGCGTTCCAAACGCCTGCAGCGCATTCTCCTTCGTTCTTCTGCCGATCGCCACATCCGTCGTCAGAAGTACAAATCCAAATGTCGCCACCAGCACCAGATACACCAGCAGGAACAGTCCGCCTCCGTCTTTCGCACATAAATACGGAAAACGCCAGATATTTCCTACACCGACGGCACTTCCGGCTGCTGCCAGCACAAACCCCAGCGAACCGCTGAAGCTGTTTTTCTTTTTTGCCATTTACTTATAACCCCCGTGATTGTAACTTTTATGTCCGTCTCCTGCGGACATAGATAGTTTCTATTCTACCTGTTTTTATTAGAATTACAAGTATCTGCCGGCAATTTTCTCCTCAAATTTCTCCCCCTGTTACTGTTCACGCATACGTGCCCAGTAACGGAATTTGCCGTGGCTTCGCATTTAAATACGGAATTTTCCCCCTTCATCTCTACTTGCCTGCCTTATCATCTTCTGCTAAAATTAAAAAGACAAAAACAGGAATTTTTCCATGGAATGAGGCATATACACAATGAACAGCAATCAAACATTCCCGCGTCTTTGCCGGGTTTTAGAAATATACGAAGCCGATTTTGGCTGTGAAGAACGCCCGGACGGGCAGGAAACGATGGTCTGTGTCCGTCTGCTGGACACAGCTGAAAATACAAACCTCTCAGAGCATCCAGAGTACACGATACGCACCGCGGATCAGGCACTCTATGATGCCGGAATCGATGAGGGCGATCGCGTCTGGTTTGACCCGGAATCCGGGCAGATTGAGAAAGCGGCTGAATCACACTAAAATATAAAGAGGTTACAAAGGAATATCAAAATGGAACCATTTTACTATAATCACATGAACAAGAACCAGCAAGCCGCCTACCGCGCCATGCAGCAGGGGCTTACCAATCTCTCCGACGAATTTCAGATTCCGCGCCTGGAGGGAAAGGATTTAAGCAATGTATTTTTTGAACTGCGGCTCGATCACCCGGAGATTTTCTGGGCTTCCGGCTTTAAATATAAGTATTACCCAGATTCCCCGAATCTGATCCTGATACCGGAATACCTCTTTGACAAGGGCAAGATCCGCGAACATCAGAAAGCGATGGGCGCCCGCGTCGAAAAACTTGCCCGCCCGGCAATGAAGCTGACTGAACTGGAAAAAGAACGCTATATCCACGATTTTATCTGCGAACACGTTCACTATGACAAATTAAAAAAGCCCTACTCCCATGAGATCATCGGACCTCTGGGACAGGGCGTCGGCGTCTGCGAGGGCATCGCCAAATCGGTCAAAATTCTTTGTGATACGCTCGGCATCTGGTGCATGATCGCGCTCTGCGGCAATAACCCTGAAAAGGGCATCAAATACCGCCATACCTGGAACATCGTCAAGATCGGGAAAACGTACTACCATCTGGACGCTACCTTCGACAACAGTCTCGGCAAATGTCTCCAGACCGGCGAGGAAATCCGCTACGATTACTTCAATCTCGACGACAAGGCGATCTTCCGCGACCACGAACCGCTCATCGCCCCGGCGCCTGCCTGCACGGACAGCGACCATTTCTATTATAAAGAAAAGAAGCTCTCCTTTACCAAACAGGAGGACGTTTACAAGCGCTCCTTACAGGCGGCCAAAAAAGGAAAAACACTGACGTTTCACTGGCGCGGCGGCTATCTGACAAAGGAAGTTCTGCGTGAACTGCTCGACCTAATCGAAAAAGCCGGAAAAGAACGGCAGAAAACAGCTCTCATTAAGCTTAACTGGCCGCAGGCAGTTCTGCGCGTCCGCTACACCGATGAGGCCATCCAGCCGATTGTCACCATGGAGGAAGCAAATGAAGGGGAAGAAACCCCGGAAGGCACAGCGTCTTTATAGTTCGCTGTGCTTTTCCGCGGAGCATTTTTGTGTCATAGGACGAAGTTTCCTATGACATGAAGATTCTAACAATCATAGAGATCATCTTCCAAAACCAGATCCTGATGTTTATCAAAGCTGCCTGCCAAAGGAGCTTATCCAGAAAATTTTACGCTGTTTTTTTGCTATACGTCAATGATTAGGATGAAATTTCTTAGAATTTTTCTCAAAGGAACTATTGCTATAGTCTCTCTTTTACTTCCATAACTGGGCACACACCAACTCCAGTACACTTCCCGCGATACATCTCGCCTTGTCCGAGATCAGAAAACAGTTGGAAAGTTCCTCTTTTCTCGGATCGACATCTGCTACCTTGAAATGTTCCGTCACCCGATAACCATCCCGCAAAAGACCTCGCAGAATGCCCGTGATCTGTGTCTGAACCAGAAGTTTCGTTCCGTCCTCCTGCCAAATCTCCGCGATCGTGTCCCCGGCTTCAACGATATCACCGATCACACGCACATTTTTGAAAATACCCGCTGCCTGCGCGTGAATCACCCGCTCTGCACCGTATCCACCGATCACGCCCGGAATCCCCGTATTCGGGATTGCCGCACCCTCGCGGATAATTCGCCCCAGCCGGTGACCGCGCTTTGTCTCCACCACAACATCCACATCCTCACCTGCCGTAAAGCCCGGACCAAGTGCAATCGTGAGCGGTGCCATATCCCGGCGGGTTCCAAGATTTCGCTTTGCCAGAATCGCATCGATCACAACAGCCGGTTTCAACGCTCCAATCGACACGCCTTTCGGATCAATCAAAATCGGCACGCTATTTTCCTGCCAGACCGCTTCTGCCTCCTCATATCGATCAATCCGGACAGCACGAAGCCCCTCGACCTCAGTTGTTTTTGTATAAACCGCCTCACACAGAGCTACCTGTCGCCGGATCGCCGCCGGATTTTCAATCTCCAGCACCAGCACCCGAAGCCCTGCCGCCCAGAGCCGATGAATCGTTCCAGTTGCCAGGTCACCGCCGCCGCGCACAATAATTAAATCATCTCGTTTCATGAGGATGCCTTCTCCTATCTCACTTTTGTTACTATTATTTCCATTACCTGTTTATGCAGCTTCTTCTTCAAATAATTCTTTTGATTGTGTTTTCTGCTTTTAGAGTAATTCTTTTTACTGCCACACACACGACACCTTATCATAAACAGAAGTGTCTATCCGTCCGCTCCACTGCTCCCACTCTTCCGGACGCATCCGCCACGCAAGACCACAGCCGGCAGAAATCTCCCTCGGAAGTGGAATTAAACGTCCCGGAATGCCCGTTTCCATACATCGTTTTTCCCATTCCATCGCCGCCACAGTTGTCTGAAAGGACAGTACGATAAATGGATGTTTTTCTCTCATACTACCAATTTCTCCCCTACGCTTCCTCTGCCAGTGCCCGAACTGCTTCTGCTGCCCTCTCAATCTCCTCTTCCGTATTAAAATGCGAAAAACTGAACCGCACCACTCCCTGACCGACCGTTCCAAGCGCCCGGTGCATGAGCGGCGCACAGTGTGCCCCCGCGCGGACGCAGATGCCGTATTCTTCCCAGAGTGCATCCGCCACACGTGCCGAATCTTCCCCGGCAAGGTTGAGGGAGACGATCGGCGCATGACATTTTGCCGCCGGAGCTCCATACACAATGATGCCCGGAATTTCCTTCACCTGTTCGTAAAAACGGCGTGTTAAATCCCGCTCCCGTTTCTGCAATTTCTCGATCCCCTGATCCATCCGGTAACGGATGCCTGCTGCCAGCCCCGCCAGACCATGGACATTGAGCGTCCCGGCTTCGAGTGCCGTTGGCATTTCCTTCGGATGGTGTTCATCATAACTGTGAATGCCGCTGCCGCCAACCAGAAGCGGTTCCACCGAAAGTCCCGGCTTCACATACAGCCCGCCGGTTCCCTGTGGTCCCAGAAGCGCCTTGTGCCCGGTAAAACAGAGCACGTCGATTCCGAGCTTCTGCACGGAAAACAGTTCTTCCCCTGCAGTCTGCGACGCATCCACAATCAGAAGCAGTCCATTCCGTTTAACAAACGAAGAAATATAGGAAAGATCCGTCACATTTCCTGTCACGTTGGAGGCGCCGGTAATTACCACCGCACGCGTCTCTGGGCGCAGAAATGCTTCCAACTCTTCATATTTTAGATTTCCACGCGCATCCACACCCACAAAACTAAGCATCGAACCCTGATCACGCAGACGATAAAGAGGACGCAGCACCGAATTATGCTCACAGACCGTCGTGATCACGTGATCGCCCGGACGAATCAGCCCGGAAATGGCTATGTTCAGCGCCTCCGTTGCGTTTGCCGTAAAGGCAATCCGCGACGCATCTTCCGCATCAAACAATTCTGCTGCTGCCGCACGTGCCCCGTACACCAGTCTTGAAGCATGTAAGGTTGCCTCATGCGCGCCGCGCCCCGGATTTCCTGCGGTGCGAAGCGCCTCAAGGACCGCCTGTTCCACCTGCAGCGGCTTTTGAAGCGAAGTCGCCGCATTGTCCATATAAATCATGGTTTTACCACATTTCCAGCGCCCAGCATTTTTTCAGCGATGACATACATGTTGGTTACACCGCCGACTGCCAGCTTCTCGGTCAGACCATAGAAATTCAGGCAGGTGCCGCAGGTCAGGATCTCCACACCTTCTGCCTCCAGTGTCTTCAGATCCTCCAGCATCGGAGATCCTTCACAGGTCAGACTGGCTCCGCCGTTATAGAAAAGAATGGTCTTCGGCAAGTTGTCCTGCTGGGTCAGGGCAAATGTAAATGCCTTCAAAAGCGTCTTTCCAAGTTCCTCACTGCCCTCGCCCATCTTATCATTGGCAATCACAACCACGGTATCGGTACGGCTGTCCGGAATACAGGCTTCGCATCCGGCTCCTGCCTGTGCTTTTTCCTCTTCTGTCTGTTCACCCACCGTAAAGATAACCTGATATTCCTGATCCGCCAGCTTCTTTGCACTGCTCTGATAGCCCTTCTGCTCTGCCATTTTCGTCAGATTCTGAACTGCAATCTCATTATCCACCAGCACTTCCACCTGTCCGGCACCCGAAAGTTCCTCTATCGCGCGTTTTGCCTTTACGACCGGAATCGGGCATGCGTCTCCTCTTGCATCTACTTTCTTCATTTCTGTTTCCTCCTATCCTCGTACAAAAATTTCAACCTCTCCCGGTTCCGTGATCGTTCCCACGATCCGCGCCGGAAGCCCGGCGTTCTGCAGCTCCTGTTCCAGTTTCTCCGCCTCATCCGGGGCAGCTGCCATCAGAAGTCCGCCGGAGGTCTGCGGGTCAAACAAGACCTCTTCCATTGAAAACGGTACATTTTCAAACTGCACCGCCGCCCCGACATGGTTGCGGTTTCTCTGTCCTGCCGCCGTGTATAAAAACGCGTCTGCCGACTCACGTGCGCCCGGAAGCACCGGGATATGGTTCACATCAATCTCGCACGACAGCCCGCGCCCCATCATTTCATGCAGATGTCCCAGAAAACCAAACCCAGTCACATCTGTGCACGCGTGAACCGTGTACTTCCGGCTGATTTCCGCCGCTGTTTTATTGAGCGTCGTCATCGACTGTACCGCCCCGTCCATCTGCTCTTTTGTCACTTCTCCGACGCGGTTTGCCGAACAAATCAGCCCAACCCCCAATGCCTTTGTCAAAATCAGGCGGTCGCCCGGCTGTCCGGCATCATTGGCGTACAGCTTTTTCGGATTTACCAGTCCCGTCACGGACAAACCGTATTTCACGCCCGTGTCCGCGATCGAGTGACCGCCCGCGAGAATGCCGCCTGCTTCTGCCACCTTCTCCGCGCCGCCCTGTAAAATCTGTCCCAGAACATTCAAATCCATTGATTCCGGAAAACACACCAGATTCAGCGCCGTCTTGACCTCACCGCCCATCGCGTACACGTCGCTCAGCGCATTTGCCGCTGCAACCTGTCCAAAAATATACGGATCGTCCACCATCGGCGGGAAGAAATCAACCGTCTGCACCAGCGCCAGATCCTCCGTGACCTGATACACTGCCGCATCGTCCCGGCTGTCATATCCGACTAAAAGATTCGGATCCTTCTCGCCGCGCGGTAGTTTTTCCAAAATGCGGCTTAAAACACCGGCTCCCAGCTTTGCCGTACAGCCTCCGCCCGTACAAAATACGATATCCTTTTTCTCACTCATCTCTCTCACTCCTGATTTCGTTCTGTTCCTGAAAAGGAAGTTAAAATTCCCTGAATTCCGTAGCTATGTTTCAGGATATCCAGTACCTTTCTGCCATTCTCCCGGCGCTCCGACGTGTCCGCCTGGTTTAGAACCACAAAAAACGAACGCCCCGATATATCTTTTCTGGCACCGTTTTCGCTACCAAGAAGCCATGCCAGAAGTTCTGGGGTCAAAGACGTATCTTTCGAAATAGGCACTTCTTTGAGCAGTCTTTTTCCTTCTTTGGGATAAGCTGCGTCCCCATACTCGCACACATCCCTGTTCCACGCCTCAATCGCCAGCTCCGCCCGGAAGCACACCTCCCCCAGCGGACGATACAGGGCACTCAGCCCCGCGACCGCCAGCACGATATCGCTCTGCGGCAGTATCACCGGCTCATGCGCCGCCGGAAATTTACACGGAAGACATTTCGCGCCATCCGCCTCCAGAAATGTGATATCTGCATCCGAAATCCACTCGCCTCGAATCGCTTCTGGCAGAATTGTCAATTTTTCGTGTGGGGCTGGGGTTCCGGCTACGACGTAGGTTCCCTGCTGCCAGAGACGATCGCGCTCTTTTCCGGCATTCTCCCACGCGGTATTTTCTTCCTCATTTACCGCAATCCACGGCACATTTACCGGCTTCCGAATATGCGTCGTCGTCGCCGTCAGCACCCGCCATCCCTTCGCCGTGCAGTACGCCGACAGCGCATACAGAAGCGTCGTCTTTCCGCCTCCGCCAATCAGCGAGACCACGTGTCCTTTTTCACGTAAGAAAGGAAACTTCTGCTCCCAGTCCATCACCGCAGCTTCTCTTCCCATTCCTTCTCCCGAAATCCCGTTAAAACACTATCTCCATCCACAATGACAGGGCGTTTTACCAACATCCCATTGGTGGAAAGCAGCTTCAACTGTTCGTCCTCGCTCATCTGCGGCAGCTTATCCTTTAACTGCATTTCCTTATATAGCATCCCGCTCGTATTGAAAAATTTCTTGATCGGCAGCCCGCTTCTCGCCTGCCACTTCTTCAATTCCTCATACGTCGGATTTTCCTCCACGATATGGCGCTCTGTATATGAAATTTCCTGTGCATCCAGCCATTTTTTCGCTTTCTGGCAGGTACTGCATTTGGGATAATAAATAAACAGCATCGTATTCCTCCTTTGTGAGCATGCTTGCTATTATACGGCACCTTCTATTTTAAATGCGACCGTTCTAAACAAAGCATTTTACCTTTTTAAATTCCCTACAGAAATTATACCCAGACACCAGAAAGATTGCAAGGGATGCCTGAAAATGATACAATAATAATATCTGCAACTATATTCAAGTCGAACGTCCGTGAGACTTGGCGCGTGATCCTGGTCAGCGAAGCTGACATATTCCTATCAGGATCACTGCGCATCCTCGCAGAGCGTTTATCTCAGTCGGAGACAAGGCTTCCACTGAGACAAATTTGCTATTACTCACCACCTGAAGAGGTGGGCGTCTTCTCGACTGAGATAACCCCCTCTTTTATACCAACAGGGAAACACATTCACCCAAAAATTATTATAAAAATATCCACTATGAAAGAAAAAATATTTAACATCATCCAGATCGGCGACAAGAGCAACCGTATCAGCCGTGCATTCGATATTTTCATCACCTTCACGATCATCTGCAATATCATTGTCACGTTTCTGGAAACATTCGATCAATTAACATCCTTCGGTGGTCTGTTTACCATGCTGGAACATGCCAGTGTCCTGATTTTCTGTATTGAATACGCGCTACGCATCTGGACTGCCGACTATCTCTATCCAGAAAAAACACCGGGACGCGCCCGGTTCTGCTTTCTCATTTCCTTTGATGGAGTGGTGGATCTGCTGACGATCATCCCGGTCTTTTTTCTGTCGGGCTTCATCATTTTCCGTATGCTGCGCGTGGCGCGGATCTTCCATCTGTTCCGGCTCAATGCGAAATACGACTCGTTCAACATCATTACCACCGTACTCTATGAAAAACGGAACCAGATCATTTCCTCTGTGTTCATCGTCATGGTGCTGATGCTGGCGAGCAGCATGTGCATGTATAGTGTCGAGCACAACGCTCAGCCGGACATTTTCCGCAATGCATTCAGCGGCATCTGGTGGAGTATGTCCACGCTTCTGACCGTCGGTTACGGCGATATTTACCCGGTCACAACGCTTGGGCGCGTGATGGCGATCTGCATCGCCTACCTCGGAGTCGGTGCCGTCGCGATCCCAACCGGTATCATCAGCGCCGGTTTCGTCGAACAGTACCAGCGCAAGAGCAGCCTGTCCAGCATGAAGGACGCGGATATTCAGGAAATTGCCGAGGTTTTCGTCGATAAACGGTATGCCGGAAAAACCATTGAAGAGATGGAAGAAGAGCAGAATATCAAGATATTTCTGGTGCTGCGCGATGATCTGTCGGTGCTTCCGCAGAAAAATATGGTTTTGAAATTAAATGATATTGTGATTATACGAATAGAAAATGAAGCATAATCAAACTTATCATCAAACATTTTTTGTGAACACAAAAAGACTGCCGTCCAAAGTTTCTCTCTCTGGACAGCAGCCTTTTCTTTCCTTCAAAATCAGCTTCTCAGCTCAATTCCATACGTCTTATTCAGCTGTTTCAGCACTTTCTTGACATATCCGTCAACGGTATCTGCCTTGAACGCCTCTTCCTTCGGAGTGAAGAGAACGGTAAATGCCATCGATTTCTTATCGGCTGCGATCTGTCTGCCCTCGTATACGTCGAACAGGCTAACATCCTTGACGTAAGCACAAGCCTCGCGGATACAGCCCTCAACCTGTCCGCAGGTGATGTCTTTGTCCATAACCAGCGCCAGATCACGTTTTTCCTCCGGGAATTTTGGAAGCGGCTCAAATACTTTGGCTTTTCCATACCATTTCTCCAGCGCTTTCATGCTGATCTCCAACACATACGCATCTTCGCGCATTGCCTCTTCCTTCATGATCTCATATTTTACCTTACCGAGGTAACCAATCTCCTCGCCCTCGCAGAAGATCGCTGCGGTCTGATACGGATGCAGGAACGGTTTCTCTGCTTTTTCATAGTTAAAAGTAATATTTAAAACATCGGCAACTGCCTCTGCCATTCCCTTTAAGGTAAAGAAGGACTCTTCCTTACCAAATGCACCGATGCACAGCGTCTCTCGCTCTTCCGGATATTCCGTCAGAGGCAGGGACTTCGGAATAAATGCATTTCCAATCTCGAAGATACGTCCCTCGAAGATGCCTCTCTTCTGGTTGCGTCCCATCGCATGAATCATCTGCGGTGCCAGTGTTGTTCTCATCAGGGACAGATCCTCGTTGATCGGATTCATGATGCGGATCGCCTTGCGCTCTGGCGCGTCCTCTGCAAATCCCATTTCATCCAGATCCGACGGGGAGAAGAAGGAATAGTGGATTCCCTCAAATGCGCCAACACTGCACAGCGTTCTCTTTACTTTCAGAATTGTTCTCTGACGCAGGTTGCTTCCACCGATCGTCACCTTAGCACTCGGCAGGAAGGTCGATGTGATGTGATCGTAGCCGTACATACGGATCACTTCCTCGGCAACATCCGGATAATCTTCCATATCCTCGCGGTATGCCGGGAAATGCATGGTCAGTTCGTCGCCGTTGATCTCCGGCTGGAAGTTTAAGCCAGTCAGGATGCGTAAAATATCCTCGTCCGGAACGGTAATACCCAGAACAGCGTTTACCTTCTTAACACTTGTCTTGAAGGTGGTCGGCTCTAAGGAGTTTCCGGTATTTACATTTTTATGGGTCTTGGAAATCTTACCAGCTCCCAGCTCCTCAACCAGGTGCAGGGCACGTTTCATCGCCATCTCGGTTGTGTACTCATCGACGCCCTTAGAATATCGCTGGCTCGCGTCGGATCCCTGTCCTAATGCACGGGAGCTTCTGCGGATGTTGTCACGGGCAAATTTAGCTGCCTCGAACATCACTTCCGTCGTGGTATCACGGACCTCAGAATTTAAACCACCCATGATTCCGGCAAGTGCTACCGGCTTTTTGCCGTCGCAGATAACCAGATTGTTCGGATTTAAGGTAAATTCTTTCTCATCCAGCGTCACGATCTTCTCGCCCTCGGCCGCGCGTCTTACGTTGATCGCATTGCCCTCCAGATAATCGCAGTCAAACGCATGAAGCGGCTGACCTAACTCACGCATGATATAGTTTGTAATATCAACAATATTGGAAATGGAATTATTCCCTACCAAAGCCAGACGTCGTCTCATCCATGCCGGAGACTGACCCAGTTTTACGTCATATACATAGTGTGCAATGTAACGCGGGCAAAGATCCTGTGCCTCTACCGTTACGTTGAAGCCTTCTTTCTCAACTTCTGTCTCAGTGTAATCCAGTGCCGGTGTCTTGAGCGGCTCGCCCAGTGCGGCAGCAACCTCTCTTGCCAGACCGAAAATACTCTGGCAGTCCGGACGGTTTGCCGTGATAGAAACATCGAAGATCCAGTCATTTAAGCCGGTCAGCTCTTTGACATCCGAACCAATTTCCGCATCCTCCGGCAGAACCAGCAATCCGTTGTAACCAGCACCCGGATACAGATCCTCGTTTAAGCCAAGCTCGGTACCAGAACACAGCATACCCTGGGACTCATAACCTCTCAATTTACCCTTTTTAATGGTGGCCACGCCCTCGATCGTCACATGATCTTTTGCAGTTGCATATACTTTCGCGCCAATCATGGCAACTGGGAATTTTCCGCCAGCTTTTACATTGTCAGCGCCACAGCAGATCTGTAAGAGTTCCGGACCACCTACATTGACCTGGCACACATGAAGATGTGTTTCCGGAATCGGCTCACAGGAGTCAACATAACCAACGACGATGCCGCTGATATCCTTGCCAACCTGCCATTTTTCTTCTACCTCAAATCCACAGTCAAAAAGCTTCTTCTCCAGCTCATCTGCGGAAATATTAATATCTACATAATCTTTTAACCAGCTTAACGGTACAAGCATTTCTAATCCTCCTGTCCTGATCAGTCATCGATCTGATCCAGCACACGCAGATCAGACTCAAAAAGCATCTTGATGTTGTTGATGCCGTATTTCAGCATTGCGATACGCTCCAGACCCAATCCGAATGCGAATCCACTATATTTATTGGAATCAATGCCGCAGTTTTCCAGTACCTTCTTATTTACCACACCAGCGCCGAGGACCTCGATCCAGCCTGTTTCCTTGCACAGACGGCAGCCCTTGCCGCCGCACTGGAAGCAGCTTACATCGACCTCAACAGACGGCTCCGTGAACGGGAAATAGGACGGACGAAGTCTCGTTTTTGTCTGCTCACCGAAAATTCTCTGAACAAACATATCCAGCATACCCTTTAAATCACACAGGGTGATGCCCTCATCAACAACCAGACCTTCCATCTGGCTGAACATCGGAGAATGGGTCGCATCATCGTCAGAACGGAATACCTTACCCGGGGAAACAACCTTGATCGGCGGTTTTTTCGCTTCCATGACATGAACTTGTCCAGCCGATGTCTGGGTACGGAGCAAGAATTCCGGAGACAGATAGAATGTATCCTGCATATCGCGCGCCGGATGATCCTGCGGTGTATTTAAAGCTGTAAAGTTATAATAATCGGTCTCGATCTCGGTTCCCTCATATACCTCAAATCCCATAGAGGTGAAGATATCCGTCAGCTGATTGCGGACCGTCGTAACTGGATGCAGATTACCGTAACGGATTTTAACCGGCGGCATCGTGATATCAATCTTCTCCGATTCATAACGCTGCTGCTGCTCTTTCTCTTTTAATTTCTGATCCAGCTCGTCAAAGAAATTGTTTGCCCACTCCTTGGCGCCGTTGATTGTCTTACCAAATTCCGCTTTCTGATCATTGGCAACATTACGCATTTCTTTCATCAGCAGACCAATTCTGCCCTGCTTATTATCCAGAAAGGTCTTCTTAAACTCATAGACACTCTTGGAAGTCGTCAGAGCATCCGCACCCTGGCGGATTTCCTCTTTGATCGCAGTGATCACTTCATTCAGCTCTTTTAAATCCTGCATGCTTTCTCTCCTTCTATTACTTTTGTTGCTTTTTATCTTGATATTGCTTTAACTTGTGGACACGAATTTGTGCATAAAGGATGTTCTCTGGCACATTCGGGCGTCTCGCGCGGTCGCTTGCGACATGACATAAAAAAATCCCTTCGCACAAAACGTGCAAAGGGACGATCATATCTATACCGCGGTACCACCCAGCTTCCTGTCGGCAGGTCATTTTTTCGTCTGCCACAGACACTTTCCGGTATGTAACGTACACCAGACGGCAATGCCTACTCTAAATTTCAGCAATGCAGCTCCCGTGGGAAATTCGGATATCTGTCTGAACGGAAAAAGGCTCACAGCCGCTGACCTCTTCTCTCTGACCGGAAACAGTATCTTATAGAACACGATCATAGCTTTTGGTTTGTTTGGTTTGATTGATTTCATGTATGCAATCTGTTTATTATTTTAGGCATGTTGGTGGGAAATGTCAAGGGATTTCTTTCCTTGATATTTTCATTGATATTTTCATCTTGGTATTTTCAAATTATAAGAAATTTTACTTATAATATCAACTATTTATTATATTATTCCATGATGATTCTACATTTCTAACAACTTCTATTGGTTTTCCCTGGATTATAGTCTCTCCGCCTTTATTTCCTGCATTTCTTCCTAAATCCACTTCATTTTCTTGATTTAATTTCAACAAATTTTTTTCTAATAGTTCAATATCCTTACTGTTAAGTCCAGCTGTCGGCTCATCTAAAATATATAAATTTTTTCCTTTAGTCTTTGCCCCCAAACATTTAGCTAATTTAATTCTTTGAGCCTCTCCACCAGATAAATTCATTGACATTTGGCCTAACGATATATAGTCTAAACCTATATCTTCCATGCATTGCCTCATAATCATTTATGACAGGCATTTTGCTTTCTCAACTCTTCGCTTATGGTCTGCTTAATTTTTTCATCATCCAACGGCTTTGCAAGATGTGCGTTCATTCCTGCTTCCATACACTTTTCTGCATCTTCCCTAAACGCATTTGCAGTCATAGCAATGATAGGGATTGTTTTTGCATCCTGCCGTTCCAGGGATCTTATTGTTTTTGTGGCAGTAAGCCCGTCCATCACCGGCATCATGACATCCATTAAAATAACATCGTATGTTCCTGATTCACAGGCTTCAAAGTGCTGAACAGCTTCTAAACCATTTTTCACTGTTTCTACTTCAGCCCCATTTTCCATCAGCATAAATTCTGCTATTTCCGCATTCAGCTCATTATCTTCAGCCAATAATATCCGGACACCTGATAGATCTGCATTGAAATCTTCTTTTTCTTCCGGTCGTGCATTCGTATCAATTTTAAATGGAAGTATTACAGTAAAACAGCTTCCTTCACCAAGCTTGCTTTCAACTGTTATGGTTCCGCCCATCTTTTCTACAAGTTGTTTCACAATAGGCATTCCCAGACCTGTCCCATTATAATCAGAACGTGGGGAATTATCTGCCTGTACAAATGGAGTAAACAATTCATTTTTTATAAATTCTTCTGACATTCCAATTCCATTATCTCTTATTTTAAATTCACATGTCATGTGATCTTCTGATCTTTCAATCGTTCTCATACTCATGTAAATAGAACCATTCACCTTATTGTACTTCATACTGTTTGTAAACAGATTCATCAATATTTTTTTCAGATGAACTGCATTGCTCCAAACATATATACCACTGTAATCATCATGTTCTCCTATAACATGAAGTCCTTTTTCTTCTGCCTGAAAAGATAGTGACTCCGTGATTTCCTGACATACCTGATCCAGATTGATGGATTCATCACTAAAAACCACGGTATCCGATTCTAACTTTGCCATATCCAAAACATCATTTACCAATGATAATAGCAGTTTCGAAGACTCATTTATTTTATTCAGGCAATCTTTTGCCCGCTCACCATCATTTCCGCTTTTTTCAAGAATTGTAAGCATGCCCATAATGCCATTGATCGGTGTCCTGATGTCATGAGACATGTTATTTAAAAAGGAAGTCTTAGCCTTATTGGCACTCTGTGCTTCTACAAGTGCATTTTGTAATTCCTGCTGTTTTTCTTCAAGCTCCTGATTCAGCTTCAATGCTTGCTCAGCAGACTTCTTGGATTTTTCTTCCGCACGTTTTGATTTTTTCAAAGAATCAAGAATTATACACAGAACAACGAAAAAAGAAATTCCAGCGATAAGTGAAACTGTCAGTAAATTGTCCTGAATAAAATCCTTCGTTGTAACTTTTCGTGAAGAAGCATTATACGAAACTACTGCACCCGAAAATTGAGCTGTAGGCATAGATGTCAGTGTTTTATTCAGAATGGACAAAAGAACCGGTTCTCCCTGCTGAACAGCAAATGAAACATCAGCTTCTTTTGTCAGGAAAACGCTATGAAGCTTATTATTTTTCAAATAGTCTGAAACAGTACCTGAATTGCTTACAATACAATCTGCCTCCCCTTTCTGCATTGCTTTTACTGCTGCATCTGATGTCTCATATTCCACAACCTCCCATTGTGGATAATTGTATGAAAGATATGCTTTCAATACAAAATTATCTTTTTCAACGGCAGCTATATTCTCTTTATTTTCATCAAAAGAATCCTTTGCCGTAATTGCTGCCATATTGAGAGTCAATAGCGTATCCGACAAAGCAAATCCATTTGTTTCTGCAAAGTATGGATTCTGGTTTGCATGAAAAATCAGGTCTATTTTTCCATCCTGCAATGCCTGAAGCAGTTCACTTCTTGTCTCATATCCATTTAATTCAAATTCCAGAGTCTGACCTTGCAGACAATTTTGGGCAAGATCCACATAATCTGTAATAACGCCTGTCAATTTACCTGTTGATGAATCTACACTACTGATACCTCCATCCTGATTCAGATACCCTATCCGGATTGCTCCATGCTGCCCGATCCACTCCCTTTCTTCTTTTGAAAGAAACGAGCTGCTCTGTGCAGAAAGATAACGCCTGTAGAGATCATCTGTGTAAAATGGGTTGTCATCCTTGATTCTGCGCATAGCACTATCCAGTGCTTCTTTGATATCCGGACGTTCTGGATTTATAGCGAAATAGATTTCTGTCTCTCCAATACTTGTAATCGGCGAAATCTCCGATTCTTCCCAACGGGGTTCTTCTACCGAAACGAAGCAGTCAATTTCATGTTTCGACAGTTTGTCCATAACTTCTGCGGTATTAGAAACATTGACATGCTGCGTATGCAGACCATACTTTAACTCCCATTCGTTAAGCACATCCTCCGTTATATTATCTTTAAACACACCAATATTTTTTCCCTCAAAAGAATCCAAATTTCCTGCTGTAAGATCCATATTGGATGCATCCGTATAGATGTAATATTTCTCTTCCCCCATAGGCATATCGGAAAAAAGCATATTTTCAGCACGTTCGTCTGTATAGGAAATGCCACCAAGAATATCAATCTCTCCATTTTCCAACTGTGTAAAGCAGTTTTTCCAATCACTTGTTATGTATTTATATGTCCAACCTGCATAACCTGCAATATCTTGAAGATACTCATAACCATAGCCGCTTCTTTCTCCCTTTTCATTGACTACATTATAAGTTTCCTCAAAAGATCCTACCCGGATAACATTGTCAGAGTTTTCTTTGGCAAATGTAGGAACGGATAAAACAATAAAACATATAATTGTGCAAAATATAAAATAACAAAATTTGAAATTTCTTATATTCTGTACTAATTTGCACTTCTTCATCTTTCTCCCATCCTCCAAGCTACAGTTGCTTGCTTGCTTGCTTGCTTGCTTGCTTGCTTGCTTGCTTGCTTGCTTGCTTGCTTGCTTGCTTGCTTGCTTGCTTGCTTGCTTCCAGATTTTAATTTTACATTCATTAATGTTCAATACCCCCACAACATTTTTATAAATATCTTTGCGACAGCTTCTGCTGTACTTTTACTATAATTATACTCTACAGCCAACTTGTGTCAATTTACTAACAGAGTAATTACATTCTTTTACTCTTTATTATATAATTCAATTGTATGTTCACAAATCGTTTTTTTCACTTTTTCAATATCCAAAGGTTTAGCTAAATGTGCGTTCATTCCTGCATCTAAACATCTTTGTACATCTTCTGCAAAAGCATTGGCGGTCATTGCAATAATCGGAATTATTCCTGCATCTGGTCGATTTAATGCCCGGATTGCTTTAGTCGCTGTCAATCCATCCATTACCGGCATCATAATATCCATAAGTATTGCATCAAATGTACCCACCGGATTATTATTAAATAATTCGACAGCCTGCTGTCCATCATTAACCATTGTAATTATTGCACCTTCATCTTCTAAAAGTATTTCTGCAACCTCGGCATTCAACTCATTATCCTCTACTAACATGAGATTTAAACCGTGAATGCTATTCTCTTTATCCGCCTCTTCTTTCTTAGATTTTTCTGGTGCAGCTCCCATCTCAAAAGGCAATTCAACTACAAAAGTGGATCCCTTTCCCACTTCGCTGGTAACAGAAATCGTGCCTCCCATTTTATCAATCATTTTTTTCACAATAGCCATGCCAAGTCCGATTCCATGATAATTGCTCCGGGCATCAGCTCTTTCTTGTGCAAACGGTTCAAAAATATGTTTCAGAAATTCTTTGCTCATGCCAATTCCTGTATCAGAAATTATCCATCGATAGGTAATTACATTATCCTTTTCTTCTATACATTCCTGTTTTGTCGAAATTTTCCCACCAAAATTTGTAAATTTAATGCTGTTTCCATATATATTCAAAAATATTTGTCGCAAATACAGCGGATTCGTTATAACGTACGGATGTACCCAAATACTATCTTCTGAAAAATCCACTGAAATTCCCTTATCCAGAGCACTTCCATCTATAATAGCTTTCATATCATAGAAAACATCAGGTAAACAGACTAATTCTGATGATAATTCTTCCCTGCCATCCTCCAATTTACTCATTTGTAGGACATCATTAATCAGAGATAACAGATGGTTTGCCGCCTTTTCCATTTCTTTGTAATTTTCACGTACAAGTTCCTCATCATCACTGTGTGTCATATTGATCTTTAGCAGACCCATGATTCCATTGAGTGGTGTACGAATGTCATGACTCATATTAAGAAGAAATGTAGATTTTGCCCGATTCGCAGTGTCTGCTGCAATTAATGCTTTATGCAGCTCCTCCTGCTGCTCAAGATCTTTCTGCTTTTGTTTTTTCTCTGATTCAAGTTTGGCAATCTTATGCTCTGCCTGTCTATTTGCTTCTTGTAAATTTCCGACAAGAATAATATTAGAAATAACTCCCAACACAATCACGCACAGCTTGTCACGATTAATCGGCGTATAAAAGATCCAACTGTGATCTGTGGAAAAAAAGAATGCTGAATATAAAACAGCAATAACACCACTTATTATCCCTGCCAAATACCCGGATTGCACTATTGACGCTGAAAGCACAACAAATAACACGATATTCGGATTTGGAATATTAAATTTATATACAATAAGACAGGCAAAAATTTGTATTATCCCTGCCAATATACTTCCTTTTAGCTTTATAATTTTATTCATGAAATTATTTTTTCTCATCTATAATATCTCCCACTGATGCAACATACTTCTTATTTCGATATATCCAAAAATAATATTACCAATCAAGAGAGATATCCGACAATTCCTATATATCCATCTTTCTTTAAAGGAGACCATAAGGTATGCAGTTTCAGATCATACATCTGCCTTTTATTTTCCACCTTTGCCATTAACTGCAATGAGATTTCTGTATTCTGTATTGATGTCTGGTCCAGTAACGCTCTGATATGTTGAATATCTTCACTGCTTACTTCGAACAGTTTGAATATATTAAGATTCTCTTTTTTTCTCTGTACAAGGATTTCAATAACTATGCTATTCATTTACTTTCTCCCTATATTAGGAACAAACACTTTTAATAGTCTTTTTCATCTTTTCAATATCCAAAGGTTTCGCCAAATGAGCGTTCATACCCACGGCAATGCACTTTTCAGCATCTTCCTGGAATGCATTTGCTGTCATAGCTATAATCGGTACTGTTTTTGCATCTGAACGTTCTAATTCCCTGATTTTTCTCGTAGCTGTATATCCATCCATAACAGGCATCATCAGATCCATCAAAATTACATCAAATGTTTCTGCCGGTTTCTCTTTAAATAGTTCCAGTGCCTGCTGTCCATTCTCCGCTCTGGTAATTAACGCTCCGATATCTTCGAGAACTGTCTTTGCTATTTCCGCATTCAGCTCATTATCTTCTACAAGGAGAATTCTTTTCCCTTTTATTGTATGAATTGCAGATGACTCTATGGTATCCTCACTTCCATATACCTCTTCTTTCAATGCTATGTCAAAAGAAAGATCTATCGTAAATTTTGTTCCAATACCCTGTCTGCTTTCTACCTGAATACTTCCACCCATCAGCTCTATCATAGATTTGATAATAGGAAGTCCCAACCCGGTTCCCGGCACTTTGTTTTCTGCGGTACTATGTTCTCTGGAAAATTCTTCATAGATATGTGGAAGATATTCTTCACTCATACCAATGCCCGTATCTTCACATGAAAAAATATAGCGTATCTTTGAAGGATTCTCTGATACCGCCTCATGTACTTCTACATAGATTGAATGTCCCTCCGGGGTATACTTTATAGCATTACTGATAATATTCAGCATGATCTCCTGTAACTTTGTCTGATCACAGACAACATAATGATGTCTTACATCTAAAACAGCATGATACTGCAGGTTCTTCTTTCTGACATCCTCTTCAAACACTGTATTTACTCTGTGAAATAATGCATCCATATCTTCAGCTTTTAACTGCAATACCGCAGTACCACTTTCAATCCGGGCCATCTCCAGAACCTGATTGATGATTCTCAGCAAAAGATTACTGGAAGACTGTATCTTTTCCAGATATTCTTTTGCCTTTCTTTCATTTTGCAGATTCTTCTCCAACAAACCGGAAAAACCTACAATTGCATTCATCGGAGTCCGGATATCATGACTCATGTTAAATAAAAATCTTGTTTTTGCCTCATTGGCATTTTTCGCCTGCTCAGCAGATTTTTCCAGTTCTGCTTCATATTGTCTTTCCCTGTGTTTTTTACTGGATATTAAATAAAATACTGTAGCAATCAATAATGAGACTACATAAGAAATGACAATACACATAATCCAGTAAGAACGTGGACTCCATCCCTCTGAGGGTATAATATCAAAATACCATGTGTTATTGGGAACTGCACATTCTACTGTCAGAATGTTATCCGGCATATCACCCTGGCTTTCTGCCAGAATAATCCTGTCGCTGCTGTCTATGTCATATGTCCAGATTCTGTAACAGAAATCTGCATCGCTTAAATAATCAAGATTTATCTCAGCAATGAAACGATCCCAGTCAATCACCAGAATCACAAAGCCCCAGAACTCACCCTGTTCTGAATTATTGTCCTGATAAACCGGATTAAAAAGCAGTGCTCCTGTTCCTCCCTGCTTTAACTGGTATGGTCCTCCAAGCGTATATTTCCCGCTATCCCTTGCCAGAATTGCATCCTTTTTCCGTTCATGTTCCTGCAGCATATCCAGGCCAAAAGCTCCCTCATTTCCCTGTTTCGGATAAATGTCTGTAACAATTCCCTCAGGTGCCAGTTCAAATGCCTTTATCACTCCATCTTCATTTGGAATCTTTTCTGCCAGTTCAGAAAAAGTATTTTCATCCAGATTCTCTCCGGCACTGATATAATTTCCCAAAAGATCAGAGAGCATGATATACTGATCCAGTCTTGCCCTGACTCTCTTCTCCGTGATCTGCGCCATATATTTTCCAGTTGTCTTTTCATCCTTTTCCAGGTTATAGAGCAGAAAAACGCCAATAAAGAATGCTGCCAGAAAAGTAATCAATCCAACAATATAACAATATATTCTTATCCTTTTATATGGTTCGCTATCCTTTTTCATTCTTCTACTCCTCTGTTATTCTTTTCCCGGTCACTGGCACATCTGCTTACCAGCACAGAATTTTCGGATTGTATCCATCAGTTCCAGTACATTTAAAGGTTTTGACAGATGCGCATCCATCCCTGCCTCCATCGTCTTTCTTTTATCTTCAGCAAAAGCATTGGCTGTCATGGCAATGATCGGAATCGTTTCCGCATCTTTCTTCCCGCTGCCACGAATCGCTCTGGCTGCCTGATATCCGTCCATCGCCGGCATCATGATATCCATCAGAACCGCATCGTAATATCCTTCCGGCATTTTCAGGAAACATTCCAGGGCCTGCTGTCCATCTTCTGCCTCAGTAACGGAAATCCCCTCATCTTTCAGAAGGAATACCGCAATTTCCCTGTTGAGTTCATTATCCTCTGCCAGAAGAATACGGCACCCGGACAGATTTTCCTTTGGTAATTCAGACATTTCCTGTACAGCTGCAGGTTCTTCTGCTATTTCAAAAGGTATGACCACACGTATGGTAGTGCCCTGATTTTCCACACTGTCAATCTGAATGGTTCCACCCATACGATCAATCAGTTCCTTTACAATCGCCATACCCAGCCCGGTACCTTTATACTGTGATCTGGCTCCCTGATCTGCCTGAACAAATGGCTGAAATATATTCTTCAGGAAATCCTCTGACATTCCGATTCCTGTATCTTTTATAGTCACATCTACCAGCACTCTTTCATCGGATTCCTTCTCTTCTTTCAAGCAGCAATCCACAGTTCCATTTTTATGGTTGTATTTAATACTGTTTGTGATCAAATTTAAAAATATCTGCTTTACATGCAGGGAACTTCCGATAAGATTCGGATATGGAATCGAATAAGGATCATCCATAAAATGAATCGTAATACACTCTTCATCTGCCCTCATCTGTGCAATGGTTTCCACCTCACGAAGCAGCTCCGGCAGATAAAAATCTTCTTTAGCCAGTTTTGCCTCTTCATTTTCCAGTTTACTCAGTTCCAGCGTGTCATTGATCAGCGACAACAGATGGTCTGCCGCTACTCTTGCCTTAAGACGGCTGGAATCCACCAGTGTTCTGTCCTCCGGGTGCTTCATGCAGATATCCATAAGCCCGATAATTCCATTCAATGGTGTCCGCATATCATGGGACATTCTGGAAAGGAAATCTGATTTACTCTGGTTTGCTTTTTTCTCGCTCTCCAGGGCAATGGTTTTTTCCACCAGTTCATTTTGGTCCAGAATCAGATTCCAGTGTTCGATCATTCCATCCGGTTTGCGGATTTTGTGTCCCCTGTCCTCAATATATTTCCAGAATCCATTTTTGCATCTCATTCGATATGTGATTTCATAATGATCCGCTTTACTATACTGCTCCAACGCATGTGCAATTCCCCGTTCCAGATCGTCCGGATGCGCCAGGTCAACAATCGTCCCCCCGGAAGCTTCCATCAATTCCTCCGGAGTATCATATCCCAGCATCTGTGCAAAATTCTCTGAAACATACTTAAAAGAATATTCCGGATCATCATTGCTGATTTTCACACCACCCGGCAGTGCAGATGTGATCATGTCCAGCTGATGCTTAAGTTCCTGGTTTGCTTTTTGCAAAGAATCTTTATAAAAACGCTCTTTCTGTACGATCTCATCTATACTTCGGAAACCAAGGAACGCAAAATGGCTGCCTTCCTCGTACTCTTTTACAATATGTGCCTGAAAACAGGACAAACCTGCTGCATTTGGTGACGTCTCAAAAGAAAAATGATATTCGTCTTCTGTTTCAAAATGCTTTTTAATCACATTACTGTCCAGTTCCCGACGCATTACGTCACGAAATTCCGGAAGTGCAAATGCAGAAGCATAGGCATCCACATAATCTGAAAATGCTTTGAACTCTTCATGTTTCTGGGCATGATTTGTCTCCTGATTAAATACAAACTCATACTCATCCGTATCCAGATTCAAAACAAAAGCTGTCGTATAATCACGGCTCAGTCCTGACAAAATCCTGTTCTTTTTTATCAGTTCCTGCTTATAAGTAATTTCAACCTGTTTTTCTTTATCAATCTGCCGGACAACAAACAGAACATTTGTAACCTTACCAGATGGGTTCCGTTTTTTTACAATAAATCTTGCCAGATGCCAGGATCCACTTTGTGCCCGGTATTCAACCGCAATACTTTCCGTGTCTTTCAGCCTGTCAGCCAGAGTCGATGTATCAAGGAACTTTTTCATCATTTCCTGATGCTCCTCATCAACAATTGTATTGATAGCATGCTGGAAATCTTCTTCCGTTTTTCCATGCTTGCCTGTAAGTTTATGCATCTCGTTGCCGGCAGATATTTCTTCATAAGTTCCTGTTTCCAGATTCATTCGGTAGATCAGCCAGTATAATTTACTGATGGAATCAATGATTTCTCCATTCAGATTTGCAGTTTCCAGTGCATCCTCAAGTGCCTTCATCATTCTCAGGTTTTCACGGACACTTCCCATATGGCACCCCACATCAGATAACAGATTCATGGACACCATATTCTGATTCAGATCCGGGTTATCCAATCCAATGAAGCCTATAAATTTATGATTTGTATAAATCGGCACAGCAATCAGAGCATGAATATTCTGAGGCTTTAAAATTTCATATTCCTGTGGGGTTTCTTCTGCTATTTCTTCTAGGTCATAAATGATGATATTTTTCTTCTGGATAAATGTTTCCACCCAGTTCTGCATCAGGCAGACGGGAACTTTCTGCAGATTCTGTATCTGCGGTTCGATTCCCGAGGCACACCATTCAAATGTATTTTTAAAACTTTCTTTTTTTTCTGAACTCCATTCAAAAATATACGCTCTGTCTGCTGCTGTATATTTTCCAACGCTCTTCAGTATAGATGGCATAATGTCATCCAGTTGTTTTTCATTCTCTGCCTGACTCATAGAAGAAATCTTATGAAGGATTTCATCCATGTAATACAATTTACTTTTTTTATCATCTCTGTATTCTTCCATATCACTTTTCCCCAATTTATAATTATTAGCCGCCTGTCTTCTTGCTACTTACGTATGCTCCAATTGGGAAACAACAACTTCTATACATCAAACACCTGGTCAAAAACAGCAAGTATTGTATTTATATCAATTGGTTTTGCAATATGAGCATTCATACCTGCTTTAAATGCCTTCTTTTTATCTTCTTCGAATGCGTTTGCGGTCATGGCAACGATTCTCTCTTTCTGTTTGGAGCAATGGCTCTTCTTGTATATCCATAGGCTTTGTCCGGACTTTCCTTAATTCCGACATAAAGATTGGCTTCTCCACAAATGCAGTAACTCCAGCTTCTTTTGCTTCCTGTTCGATATCTGCCCAGTCATATGCCGTCAAAATAATAATCAGATTAACAACTTCAATGCTTAATTCTTCACCTATGTCTAAAAATACATATTCATATTATCTATTACGGTATTTTCAAAAACAAATTATATAATCTTTCTCGAAAATACTCTTTGGACGTAAATTTAAAATTATCTTTTCTTTTCTCATCATATGCAATTTTAATAAAATCTTTTTGACCCTCTTCTCCCCATGCTTCCCACAGTTTTGGTCCAACAGTCATATTCTCACAATTCATAGGAATCAAATTATTCAAATATTTGAGAAGCAATCTTCTTGGTGCAATTTTCACCTGCTCCTTAAAAAAAGTATACTGGTCATAATCCCTTTTTAACCACGAAAATATAATATTGGTGTAATTTTCATTAGGAATAATTGAGATATAAATCATGGGTAATCCCGGCTCCGAAGATGATAACGAATTACCAAAGAGATCAATCATCGGACAAAAACATGTTGCTGCAGCAAAATACACTTTATATTCTAACGAGATCATCATGCTTTCCAAGCAACTATATGTCTCCTTCATTATGGCTTCATCAAATATCTTTTTATATTCATCTAAAAATACCATATTAATTTCCATATTATGATACATTAATAAAGCCAATGGATTGCTTGTCAAATCATATCTTTCTCTCAACTTATAAAAACAATCAAGCTCTCGCCTGACTTTGTAGTATGTAGCAGCAAAAATTCTATATGCGTACAAAAAAAATTTATTTTCGTTTAAACATATATTAGTACAATCAATCGGAGCAAACATTTTATCATGATTACTGCAAAAGCAATAGAATTTCGTTGCCTTTGCCTCAATCCCTCTTGGCTCCATTCTAAACTCGTTCCTTATACCGAAAACGATGGGCATTAATACTATTCCATTCTCTGCAATTAATTCCAATACCGCTTTTTGCGATATTGTATGTGCATGTGTTTTTACTCTACTACATTCGCTCTTATTGGGATGCAAACACATCTTTTTATATGTATTGTGCAATTTATCAAATTCTTGCATAAAACCACGAAAACTATTTGAATTACCGCATATACTAATTTTTATTGCACAACATTCAGAATATTTTTCCGCTTCCGCATAAACATAACTCACTTTTCTTATCAAACATCTCCCTCATATTCTTTAAGTTTCTCCATAAGTTCATTGAATTCACATTTTCCATCAATATATTCCCAATATGACATAATTCTAATGTCTGCCATCGCCATATTGTGTCCCGTATACTTTTGAGGGCCAATAATAAATCCATCAATCTCCGCTAATTGAAACCCTATATTCTCACATACATCCTCTGATAACTCACCTATTTGATTCTCATAAGCTTTCACATAGTTCCTTATATCGTTCAAAATCTCCTGTACATGATTTATATCTCTAATATTTATATCACTTATCATTTTCAAAAATCCTCGTAATATCCCGATACCGGTTTACTACCCGGTAAATTTCCACATACTCTTCTCCAACTTTATAAATGATCACATAATTCTCCCAAACCGCATACTTGTAATCTGTTCGGAAACTAACTCTTTTGGAGAGATCTGCACCTATCCCCGGAAACATTTGAATATTTTCAAATTTACCGTAAATTTCTTTAATCGTCTTTGCAGCATATTCTGCATTATCCTCAGCAATATAATCACGAATTTCTTTTAAATCCGCTGCAACCAATGGGTTAATTCGTAATTTCAGCATAGTTTATTCCCCCACAAGTGCTTTTAATTCGTCCAAGCTAAGCCAGCCTTCGCCGTTTTTGACTGCCTCCTCTGCCTCCTGTAGCTTCATTAATAGTTTTTTCTCCGCACGATCACGCTCATAATCTTCTATATCAAGCACTACAAAACGCCCTCTTCCATTTTTTGTCAAAAACACCGGCTCTCCAGTCCGGCAATTTTTTAAAACTTCATTATAATTTCTCAAATCAGATACTGGTAAAATATTCGCCATATAGACCGATCTCCTTCCTTGATGCACTGTTTTTTTCTATAATTATTATATGCGAAAAAGCTGTAAAATTCAACTTAAAATTTTACAGCTTTCTTGTTTTTCAAATAGTAACCATCAATTCTTCAATAATATCCCGACAAGGAATTCACCAATTATTATCAATCAAAACATCAACGATTCATTCTTGATTATATTTATCTAGATAAAACATTGTTATTTACATCTTTTTACACAAGTAACGATATATAATCGTAGCTAATATATACTCTGCAACTGCAACACCGGCAAGAATACATACAATTAAAGTGCCTGCACGAAATAGTGCAGCAATAAACGAAGCAATAAAACACGCCACCATAGTAACTGCCCATGATATATATCCCGCACGATTACGAAGCTGTATCTTTCTTTCATCCTTTAAATTAATTTCTTGTTGGCGTACTTTTTTACGATATGCTTCTACATTTTCTGGTCTTGTATTGTGATAATATCTCAGGAACTGCAAAATGCTGCTAAAAATCAATGCGAATCCCATGGCAAAAATCATTGAGGAATAATAATCTACTTGAATAGTAACTCCAATAATTACTAAAGCTATACCAATAACAATATAAATTGCTAACATGATTTTATCACTTTTCTTCATGTTTATCCTCCTCATATATAAATATTTCTTCAATACTCATACCAAAATACCTGGCAAGTTTAAAGGCTAACAAAATGGACGGATTGTATCTTCCATTCTCCAAGGAGCCAATGGTCTGTCTTGAAACTTCCATGGCAGACGCTAATTCTTCTTGCTTAATTCCTCTTAGTTTTTTCTGGACAGTCATATGGTTTATCATAGACAAGTAGTGAAAGGAATCATCCATTTATTATTTAGCTCCTTCTTCTATCATATAGAATAATTATAATTCAAACATTTAGAATTGTTATTATATTTGTGGTGTATGTCAACAACTTTTTTTCTTTTTAATTCTACCAGCAGACAGCATCTCTTTTTATGCAAGGTTATCATTTTATCAACTGTATAAGCACGCAAAAAAGCACCAGCCAACTAAGTGACTGATGCTTCTCACATCTGATATCCTTTATTTTTTATAAACTGTATTCCCTTTTGCAATCACTCCAACAAGCTGAAGTTCCTGGTCGAGAATACAAAGATCCGCATCATAGCCCTCTTCAACCTTACCTTTTCCCTTAAGACAAAGAATATCTGCTGGATTCGATGTAATTGTAGAAATTGCTATTTCTAAAGGAATTTCTGTTTTAAATACACATTCCTTTACTTCCTTCAGAAGGCAGCTGGACTGTCCAACTCCCATTCCAAGGAATTTGCCATCACTACTGTACATCGGAAGGCTTCCCTGCCCGTCAGAAGAAATTGTTATGCGGTCAGGATTTACTCCTGCATCTAACATCCGTTTGATACCATTACATACACGTACCTCATCACAGATAGTTTCCCAATAGTCAATATCTTCATTTCCAGTAAAGTCTACTGCTCCGCCTTTCAGTGCATACTCAATCGACTTGCCAAAAAGCATCTCATTTCGATTGATATGTGTTGGCAGTATTTGAGTTGCCGGTATCTCTGTCTCATCGACTACTCGTTCAATCAGATCTAAGCATCTCGGACTATCGCCCAGATGAACATTTACAATGCCAGCTTTCCCGGAAAGAACACCACCAAGCCTTGTATCCGCAATGACACGTGCAAATTCCTCGAAAGTCGGCTGTGAAGAACGATGATCAGAGATCGCGATTTCTCCCGTTCCAATGATTTCCTGAATCATCATAATATCTTTCACAATACTGTCAGTCAACGTGCGGACCGGAATCTGATAACTTCCGGTATAACAGTATGCAGACATTCCCTGCTCATTCAATCCTTTTGTCTTTGCAACCAGTGCACACATATCACGACCGATTCCATCGGTTCCAAGGCAGCCAACAACGGTTGTCACTCCAAACTTCGTAAGTCCTTCCATGGTTGCTTCCGGAGTACGATTGGCGAATCCGCCTTCGCCACCGCCTCCGAGTACATGAACATGACTATCAATGAATCCCGGAGTTAAAAGTAGCCCCTCTCCATTGATCCTTTCTGCCTCAGAAAGAAATCCGTCTGCGGATATAGAACCCGCATCTTTAATCTTAACAATCTTATCATTGATTATAAGTACATCTTTTTTCCCCAGATGCTGTGGAGCATAAACATCAATATTCTGAATTAATTTCATCACAAATCACTCCCACTGAGACAAATTTGCTATTACTCGCCACCAAAAGAGGTGGGAGTCTTCTCGACTGAGATAAAATACATATTTTAGAATCCAATTCCAACTGCAACAAGAACTGTAATGATTGCACCAATCATTAAGACACCAAGGAATTTCCACATGAATTTAATCCAGTTAGACCACTCAATCTTTGCAATTGCAAGAGATCCAATCAAGCATCCGGATGTAGGAACAATCAGGTTTGTAAATGCATCACCAAGCTGGAATGCAACTACAGCTGTCTGACGCGAAACACCTAACAGGTCTGACAGCGGAGCCATGATCGGCATTGTGATGGCAGCCTGTCCTGTTCCGGATACAACAAAGAAGTTAAATACGGACTGGAACAGATACATAAGTACGGCTGCAACTGCTCCGGAAACTCCAGACAATGCATTTGAAATATTATACATAATTGTATTAATAACTGTAGGTGTTGTCGGATCAGAACCACCAAGAACCTGCATGATTCCCTGTGCCATAGCAACGACAAGGGCAGCACCGATCAGGTCTTTTGCTCCATCTTTGAAAGATGTTGCAATATCATTCAGTTTCATATCATTCAGTTTAAAGATAACTCCAAACACACCGGAAACAATTCCCATAATAAAGAACTGTGTTGCAATCTCCGGCATGTAGTATCCCTGAGTCATAACTCCCCAAACTACCCATACTACTGTAACAGCCAGTGTCAGAAGGACTAAAATGTGTCCAAGACCAAATGAATGTCCTTCGTCAATTCCTGTTGTTTCATTCTGCTCACGGAAATATGAATCCGTCTTATATGCGATTGAGATTGTCGGATTCTTTTTAATCTTTGATGCATAGAACATAGTCATTCCACAGCCGAGTGCTGTAAATACGACCCACATTACCATACGGAATCCTGCACCGGAGAATACGTCAATACCTGCAATACCCTGTGCAATGCCTACAGAGAACGGATTCATCCAAGATGAACCGAAACCAATCTGTGTGGCAACATAAGTAACAAGAACTGCGATAACTGAATCATATCCAACTGCTACAAACAACGGACAAAGAATCATAGTAAACGGAAGCGCTTCTTCTCCCATTCCGAAAACTGCTCCACCAAGAGAAAACAGTACGAAAAGTATCGGAATCAGTAGTTTTTCTGCTCCCTTGGCCTTACGGATCAATCCGATCAATCCAGATTCAATCGCACCTGTACGGATCATGATACCAAATGCACCACCTACTACCATAAGGAATGCGATAATCTCGATTGCAGAACTATTTACGATTCCGTTATACATATAGTTGAAGAATCCTGTTCCACCATCTCCGCTAAAGAGTGCTACTCCTTCTGTTACTACATTTCCTGCATCATCTGTCAGATACTGGAAACTTCCGTCCTTGATTACTGTACGGGTTTTCTCAACACCATTGATCATATATGAAATATCCTGTGTTTCGTAAAATCCCTTTGGTACAAGAAATGTCAGAAGTGCTGCGATAACAACTACTAAAAAGATGATAATGTAAGTATCAGGCACTTGGAATCCCTTGTTAAAGGACTTTAGCCCTTTTTCTTCTTTTTTGCTCATTTTTGAGTCTCCTTCCCGTTTTTTGATATACCATATTAGTCTACCATAGAATGCTAAAAAGCCAACTAAAAATTTACATGTTTTTTGTCATTTTCCTGTATTTTTATACACCAAAAAATGGAATTGGCTCTGGTAATGCAAATCATGACCACTGGCTTAGCCAGTGATTAGACTGCGCCTTCCGGAACCTGCGGAAAGGCCAGATCCTCAATCGTGCCATACTGAAGAGCCGCATTTCTCTCATCCTCTGCCCAAAGTTTGCTTGGATGATTGGAAAAATTGATAAACATAGTAACATCCCCCTCATTTTTATCTCTATCTTATCTTAAATCCTCTTTCTTCTTCACAGGGAATCTCTGTGATCTCCATATCCGTCACGTTGATCCATCTCTGCTGCTGAATCCGAGCTAACATTTCCCGAATGGAAGCTTCGCTTCCCTGCACTTCCATCTCCACTCTTCCGTCCCACAGGTTCTCCACCCAGCCGGCCAGGCCAAGGGACTGGGCGATATAAAAGGAGCGGTAGCGGAAGCCGACGCCCTGGACATCGCCGGAAAAAAAGATGTGTTTTCGTACCATAATTACATCTCCTCCGGATACTGAAATCCCCATTCTTTTCTGACTTCCGTCATCATATCCATCACATCTTTTGTATAATCCAAATGCATGCATTCTGCATCCCCACGGATGGCTTTCTCCATATCCGCCAGCTCATAGGCCAGCGCATCTGCATGCTCACCGGTCTGAATCACTTCCGTTTCTCCGGAATCTGTATAGGTGATTCTCGCTTCCCAGGCTCTCGGATATTCCATGATTTCTATATATCCATTTTCACAGGATACCATGCCTCTTTTCGGCTGCTTGGAATGCAGCGACAACATGACAGATGCCATCTGGCCTTCCTGATTCATCAGCAGCAATCCTGCCTGTTCATCCACTCCTGTAGGTGCCGGTTTTACCTGGGATAAAAGCTGATCTGACTTGGAATCCATAAACCACCGAATAAAGGAAAGCGCGTACACCCCGATATCCAGCATGGCACCTCCTGCCAGGTTTTTATTAAAAAAGCGGTTGTTCATATCATATTCTTTGAAGCTTCCAAAATTCATAGTGATCAGATTCACCTTTCCAAGTTTCCCTGACTCAAGAATCTCTTTAAGCTTTTTATAAATCGGCATATGATAAATCGTCATGGCCTCACCTATGACAACACCCTTTTTATCCGCCAGAGCAATTGCCTCATCCAGTTCCCGGCTGTTTAAGGTGATAGATTTTTCGACCAGAATATGCTTTCCATTCTTAATTGCCCTGCGCATAAAATTAATATGGGTATTATGGGGAGTTGTGATATAGATTACATCATTATCCGGGTCTGTAAACATGTCATTATAATTATCATATACCTTTTTTATCCCATATTTTTCTGCAAATGCAACCGCTTTCTCATGGGTTCTGTTACCCACCGCATCGATGTTTCGCCCGTTTTTCTTTAAGGCCACGGCCATTTCATTTGCAATCACTCCGCTTCCAAGAACTGCCCATCTGATGTTCTGCATGTATCTCTTACCTTTCTTTATCCAACTAGCACTCCACCGCTACCTTAATCACTCCATCTTTCTTGTTCTCAAAAAGCTCGTATGCATCTTCGATCCGGCTAAGCGGATAGGTATGGGTAATAAGCGGTTCCGTATCGATCTTGCCCTCTGCAATGAGGCGAAGCGTCTCCTCACAGTCGCATCCATCTACACCGCCGGTTTTAAAGGTAAGATTCTTGCCATACATATCCGGAAGCGGCAGCGTCTGGGCTTCGTCATAGAGCGCTACCACTGTGACGATTGCATTAGGCCTTGCACATTCCCAGGCTAACCGGAAAGTAGAGGGAGCTCCTGCCACCTCAAGGACTACATCGGCTCCGCCATGATCACTGTTTTTATGAACATATTCCAGACATTCCTCCGGTGAAACGGTGTATACATCCGGATAATGCTCCTTTATAAAGCGGATACGGTTTTCATCTTTCTCGCAGACAATGATTCGTTTCGGTTTCTTTAACATTACGCATAGAAGGGTACAAATACCCGTCGGACCGGCACCGATGATCAAAATCGTATCTTCCTCCGTGATCTCAGAGATTCTCGCCGCCCAATAGCCGGTCGCCAGCACATCTCCCACAAACAGTGCCTGCCGGTCCGTCACTCCATCCGGAATCTTATTTAATCCCTGATCTGCAAATGGAACCCGCACATATTCGGCCTGTCCGCCATCGATACGGCATCCCAGGGCCCAGCCGCCATTCTCGTCCGTACAGTTATTTACATATCCATTTTTACAGAAAAAGCATTCACCGCAGAAGGTCTCTACGTTTACAGTGACCCTGTCCCCCGGCTTCACATGGGTCACCGCTGCCCCAACTTCTTTCACAATTCCTACCATCTCATGGCCGACTGTAATTCCAGGGACCGCCCGCGGCACACTTCCGTGTTTGATATGCAGATCACTGGAACAGATGCTGGCCAGTGTTACCTTTACAATCGCATCCCGTTCGTGCATAAGCACCGGTTTTGGTTTTTCCACTAATTCAAACTTTCCCTTAGAAATATATGTATATGCCTGCATTGCTTAACCCCCTTCTTTCTATGTATTCATACTGAATCCTATTATAGGCGAAACCTGGGGTTATTAGCAAGATTTGCCGTAAAAAACATGCTTCTGCTTCATTGAAACATTCCGCGTACATGATGGCTAGTTCCAACTGCTGGCAGGCTCCGGTATCATATGTCATTTTTTCAGAAAAACGTCCAAAGCGAGTTGCCTGCGCAAGGTTCCATTTTTCAAGGATCACCTGCATCTGCTGGTTTGTCCGTTTCAACTCATCCGTAAGAACAGCCAGCTGGCTACGTAATTCTTTTTCCTGCTCCATGCTTTCAAGCAAGAGCTGCAGGATATCTTTTTTATTCAGTTTTGCCAGCTGTTCTTTTGATAACGCAAGTGCCATACGGACGATCAGTCTCCTTCGCTTTTATGGATCCAGTATAACAGAAGAAGCAAAAAAACACAAAAATCAGACCGATATCTTTTCGGTATTTTGACGGTGGAAAACTCCTGCTCCAAAAGCAGTTCTTTCTGTAGAGAATACCTTCCAGGCTGCCTGAAAACAGGTGGATCCGGCTTACTTTTCATGTGGCAGAGAAGACTGTCCACAATTCATGTTAAGCGGATAAAAAACAGAACTTTTTATCCCCATACAGGCTTTCGAATCAAACAGAAAACTTCTCTGTTTTGTACAAAAGTCACACTGGATGTTTTGGATCGATCTTATGGACAGATGGATCTATGGAGTATCCGCTCATGAGCAGATGATACTGCTCCGAAGTGATGTTCCGGGCTTCCGCTTCCGATCGGGGCCATTGAAAAGTTCCCGCCTCCAGCCGCTTATAAATAAGCAGGAAGCCGTCTTCCTCCCAGACCAGCCCTTTGATCTTCCGGTTACTGGAACCCCAGAAGAATTTGAGCGTTAACATTTCATTTGGATCAGCTGTTACAGACCTCTGCACAGGGAACTGCTTTGGCTGCGTTACTTCAACAAAGCCGCTTTCTACAAGCAGGGCCTCTTTCACTTTGCGGATCCAGTAATAATAAGAGTCTCATGAAAGCTGATGCTGTGCACAATAATCTTTGACAGACAGACCAGATTCGTTGCGCTCCTGAATAATAGCAGCCCAGTTTTTTACACGGATCTGTGCTGTGTCAAGTTTGGTGTTCATAATTGACCTCCTAGTGTGAAAAATGGGAAAAGTGTATTGTACAACTTTTCCAACATTATCTCAAACTTGGAGGTGTAGTTCTAGAGATGTGTGGTTTACTATTTACGATCGAAATGTTCCAAGACAAACTCAAACCAGATAAATAAGCACGACAAAAGCCCTTAGCTATGAGTTTTATACCCACAGCTAAGGGCTTTTTAGATAAATATGGATTTATTTGTTGCACAACCACCTGTCAATCATTCTCTAACCCTAAAACCACTGGATTACAAGAATAATGGCTCTCATGCAACCGTTATCAAATTGTTATCAAAAGACTTTTAAAAGTGCTGCAAACCCGCATAAACGCTGGATTTACTAAACATTTTTGTTTATTCAAACTCTTGGGCGGAGAGATTTATCTGGCTGTTTCTTAGTACATATTTGTGCATTTTATTCTTCATAGTCTTCTTATTTTTCAATTTTATGTACCTCGTCTAATATTTTTAGAGCCAAAATGGAGCCAGCACATCCATCCAAAAATCTTGTTTTTTAAAGCAAAAACTATTGAAGTGTTGTATTTTTTATATAATCCATTATATATTGTCTTGCCTGAAATATATCTGAAAATGCCACACTATCTTGAGAAGACTTTCTACCATTGTTAGTCACAATTACCTTAATCGAATTTTTCTTGTAATCTACATAAATTTCTTTTACCGGTAAACCATGTGCCTCTCCTCTCCAATAATCTTCTTCAATTATTCTCCAATTATATAATGGGCTAAGTTTTTCTATTGCATTACGCATCTCCATTGCACTACTATACCTATCTTCTGGATTTTTTTTGCATGCCTTTTTTACAATTTTATGAACTTTATTGGGCACAAAAGAAGCTACTGGTATTTTTTCGATTAGTTTTCCACTTCTCATTAACGTTTCTGCATTCGGAATTCTCTGCAAAAACAAATTCCAATCTGAGATACCATTTACCATTCGATACATTGTCATACCAAGAGCATAAATATCTGTTTGTATTGTTGCTATGGAATTGTCTACAAACGTCTCTGGAGCTGCATGTGTCCGATACCATCTCCAAGGAACAATTACATTTCCCAATGCCGTTGATAATCCAAAATCAGACAATTTCGGTATTCCATTATCCATCAAAATATTTGCTGGTTTTATATCACGATGAATAATTCCCTGCAAATGTGAATATTCTACTGCAAACAAAATATCTCTCATAATATTTAAGCAATCAATAACAGATATATATGTATGCTTCAGCAAACTATCTAACGATTCTCCATTTGCCAATTCCATATCTACCACAAATACTAATTCATCATTAAAACCTATTATCTCTCCACCATTAATTTTAATTATGTGATTATGGCTACATTTATAAGGAATAGCTGCTTCACTAAAAAGTTTAAATGCTTCTTTAGGATCTGTCACTTCCAAAATCTTAATAGCCTTTTCCACCCCTAAGATTCTATCATGTGCCTTATACACAGCACCAAAACCACCATTTCCTAATTTTTGAATTAAGTAATATTTTCCCAGTTCATTCCCAGAATAATCAAGGCGTATATCCATATCTAATCCTCCAATGCATACCAAGCCACTAATGTTGCTGCCATCTCTTCATTTTTAAATTTTTGTGGAGAAAAAAACTTTTCAAAGCGTTCAATCTTAGCTTTCTTTCCTGCTGTTATCCATTTACTAGATCTTTCGCTTACTTCAACTCCTTGTTGCAAGCATACTAAGTTTAATATTCCTAGCGAATAATGCATATACGGTATTTGCTGCATAGTCGTATCCAAATACAATTTATACGCTACTCTATCAGGTCTATATTTTGTTACTAATTCAATAAATATATTACTAAAATCCATCATTAGCGATGGAGATTCTGACCTATAATTCTGTTTACCGATTTCATATATTAGTGCCGTATCCATTTTATCGCCATCAACAACAGAATAACATATTTCATTTTTCTTAATTGCAATACCTAAACATCGCATTTTCTTTCCTCCTTAGAATTACAGCATAAAGTTTACTATAATTAATATCTCTCTTATTACAACCTATTATTTTTTCCTCAATACATTTGAAACCGTTGATTGTGATACATCCAACATGGCAGCAATTGTTTCTTGATTTATTTTCTGTTTTGCTAAATCTCTTATAACTTCATTTCTTTGCGCCACTGATGCAATCTCCGGTAATTTATGAATGGTTTCCGAAACCACTCCAGATGCCGTTACACTTTTAATAAGCGTTGTACCATCACTTAATACAGCTCTTGCAATTTTAGCACCTGTTTTTTTATTTGGTTTAAATGCTAATGACATAACATCTGCCGTTGATTTACCTATATTTTTTAAATCTGTATTTTTGAAGACATTCATTAAATTAGTAGCCACAATGCACCTCCATATTTATCACTTTAATATTAAAATAATATTAAAATAATATTTTGTCAACTATTTTTCAACCCTCATACCTAAAAAACTCCCTAGCCATCAGCTCCGCAGTAGCCCGGTTATACCCCTTCTTCAAATACCCCTGCACAATCGTCCCAAACATTCCTGGTGCTAGAATATAAATAGTACAAGCCAAAATGAGAAATTCCAAATACACATAAGCATGGTACAATAGAAACATGCTGAAGGAGGATCTCATATGGCAAAGCAACATGACAAACAATTTAAACTTGATGCAGTCCAGTACTATCAGGATCACAAAGATCTCGGAGTACGTGGATGTGCAGAAAATCTTGGCATCGGATACAGCACATTAACAAAATGGCTGAAAGACTTCCGGGAATCAGGTGATATTCCTGTTCGTGGTTCTGGTAATTATGCATCTGATGAGCAGAAGGAAATTGCCCGTCTCAGACGTGAATTACGTGATGCCCAAGATGCACTTGATGTGTTAAAAAAAGCAATCAACATTCTGGGAAAATGACGGAAGCCATTTATCTTGAAGTGTCTGAGAAGACGGAAGCTGCCAAAAAGGCTGGATGCCGGGTTTCCGTCTCCGGAATGTTGAAATTTTTAGGTGTCTCTCGCTCAGGATATCTTGCATGGCTCCACCACGTACCTTCTGATACAGAAAAACGTCGTAAAGCTGTAAAAGCAAAAATACAGGATATTTATGATGATTCCAAGCAGAACTACGGTGCTCCGAAAATCACTGTAGAACTTCGAAAAACTGGTGAAGTCATTTCGGAAAGAACCGTTGGTATATATATGCGCCAAATGGGAATCCGTTCTCAGTGGAGCAAACCATGGACGATCACCACAAAAGATTCCGATTTCAGCACTGAATTACAAAATATCCTTGATGAGCAATTTAATCCTGATCGTCCGAATGCAGTCTGGTGTTCGGATATTACCTACATCTGGACAATAGATGGATTTGTCTATCTGACCAGTGTTATGGATTTATTTTCCAGAAAAATCATAGCCTGGACGCTTTCAGAAACACTGGAAGTATCTTGCGTGATTGATACTATAAACAAAGCCAAAGCTCGCCGAAATATCGATCAACCATTAATTATCCATTCGGATCGTGGCAGCCAATATGTTGCAAAGGAATATAAAAAAGCAACCGAAAATATGCAGCGTAGCTACTCGAAGAAAGCTTTTCCGTGGGATAATGCATGCATTGAATCCTTTCATTCTGTTATCAAACGTGAATGGCTCAATCGCTTTAAAATCCGTGATTATAAGCAGGCATACCAGTTGATTTTTGAATATCTGGAAGCTTTCTACAATACGAAACGAATTCATAGCCATTGCAACTATATGTCGCCAAACGAATTCGAACGAGTGTATGAAAGAACGAACACTGAGGCTGAGCTTCTGGCAGGTTAAAATGGGGCGGATCCCCCCGCCCGCTATTGACATACCCAGAAATCGCTGTTATATATAAAGCAATGGCTAAAAGCCTATTTTATAAGCCTTTAGCCATTCTAATCATAGAAGAATCTTATTTACAGAGATTTTTTCATACTCTCCTCTAAATATAGTAATACATACGCTAATACATATTCAGAAATAATACATTCTTCCATGTACCACTCAAAAAAATTATAAAACCGCTTCTCTTGCGTAGTCTCTGTCCTTATAACATATACAAAATGTAATATAGCTGCATATATAAAATTGAAACCAGCATTATCTCTGTTAAAATCTAATAATTCTTCTGATGATGTTTCTTCAAATGCCTTTCCTTCAAACATTATTCCATCGTTATAAAATGATTTTATTACAACATCTGGTGCGACATTATCATAAAAATAATTAAACAGTTCAATCTCCTTATTGCAAGAAATATTCCCATTCCTATAAACACCTTCACGAACAGAATCATATGGATTAACTTCAAAATCGTTTCTTATTGTCCACATTAAAAAGCCCGTGATTTTCTTCTTATTTGCGCCATCAAATGTTCCCTTTTTTACTGCTGTATTAAGCAATGAAATAATATTCCTATCTAGGGTAACTATTATTTTAGTTCCATCTCTTTTTAATTGCTTCATTGAATCCTGCTCGATTTTACCATGTACAGCATACAATGGATGCAAAATGTGAATCTGTGTAAATAATTCTTCCTCAATATATTTTCGCAAACCATGGCCTAGGTTCTTGTCTAATACCGCTTCCAAATAATCTCTCATTAATAAAATAAATCTTCATCCTTTCTGGTTATTTTAACTTCTTGTCCAAACTTCTTCAGACTAAGTAATCTTTAACACACCCACCCTGTTTCCCCAAAAAACATATGAAAAACGACTTTACCATCTGGAACTAATTCTAATTCATCGCAAACACTAATATAAAACTAACTCTGACTGCGATATCTGTATTCTTTGTAATATGCAGAAATCCTCCCATATTTTTATTTTAGCCACGCTATAACTTCATCAAAATTGTTTACATATAACTTCTCGAAACTCTTACCATTTTCATCAGACAGAAAGTCCAAAAACTCACTCATATCTTTACGGAATATCTGCCCTATTATTTTTAAATCCACGGAAGCTTTACTAACCGCCTCAAGATCATTGATTTCTCTCATTCTCTTTTCTAAATTATCATAGCGTCTCTTCCAATAATCTACATATTCCAATCGTTCTTCTGGTCCTTTATAAATAGCTGGTCCTATCTTTTCTGGTGCATCCTCACCATAGTATTTTCGTTCTTTTTCACTCAGCACAACAAATAATAGCCTGTCTTTATAATGATGGTCCTTAATAATCTCTCCAACTTCATACATACATGCCTGACGTCTCAAATATGTATCACTAACAACAGTCAATACAAAGTCATGATCCTGTATCGTGTTCATAAATGCCATAAAACTGTCTTTGTACTGCAACTCTGTATATCTGGATATCCTAATCCTGTCTTTTAGTCTTTCCTTTATCTTATTTTCAATGATATCCACAATTGGTGCATCACACTCCGTATAAGAGATAAATAATGTTATAGGTTCATCATTCTGATTCACAACCATTTCCTCAACATCATTGTTTTCATATACAAAGTACTTTCCTTCCAGCCAAATCTTTTTGTCACTTTCCGCAACTTCAATAGCAAATATATCAACACCACCTACCGATACAAAGCCATAATTCATGGATATTTCATTATCTAGCTGAGCTTTTACCATTTCTATTACACCATCCACAATAAAAGTTTTTTGACACCCTACCGTCTTCATGCATCCATTTTGTTTTTCAACTCCAAGAAAAATGTATCCTCCAGTATTATTGGTCAGACCACAAATATATTTTGCAAGTTCTGTCGGGCGAAGCTCCAAAGCTCTGCAAATCACATTATCCAGTACATTATTTTCGACTATATAGGACACTCTATCCTCATTAACACCCATATTTTTCACATTCCTTTCAACGGTATTCTGTTAAGACCAGTTAATTTAATGATTTTACCGAAAGTAATCTTTTGTGGTTCCTTTTTTCCATCTTCCACCCATAGTTCCCAGTCCATAGAATAGTCTAAAATATCCATTTCTGTTCGGTAATAAATTCTGACTTCTCCACCATCGGATGGTCTTGCCAACACATATATCTGCTTTCCATTCTTTTTTACAACAAATATTGTGTCCGCAATCTTCTGTATATCCGAAAGGTCATATTCCTCCTGCTCATCCAGAAATGAAAGAACATTTTTCTGAGCTCTCTCCAGAATTTTCTTTACATACTCATATGTGCTTATTTCATGCCTAGATTCCCTAATAAATTGGCTTGCAAACTCTGAATTGGAAAACGCCATATCTAATGCTTCTTGCGAATCGATTCCATATTGCAACAGAACTTCCTCCGTGACAGCTTCCTTTGACAAAGCCGTATCGACCACAGCACCCTTAGTGCCTTGCATGATAATTGCTTCCAACTGTTCAGGGGAATCAATGTCATACTTACTCATTATATTTGTAAATGTTTCTGCCTGCCTAATATTATTGGCAATGTCGTCGTCATCATACAAATAGTGTTTATTTGCATAAAGAATTGGTAAAATATTTTCCGCCTCACTTTGATGATCCTTTACCCAAAGCAAAAGTTTATGGAAAGCATTACGTATTTCCGGTTCCTTTGTATTTCTATTATCTTGCACAAATTCGGTAATATAGCCGGCTATATCCTTATTTGTTTTCTGACGATTCTCTGGAAGTTCCAAATATATCTCTTTCATCAACAATTCTTCTCTAATATCATATCCGGCAATACAGGCTATCTCCTTTAATGTTTCATCCATTTCATTATCAAGAAAGATTTTTTCCTTAATTGTAAAATTACCATTCTGATTTGGAAGTATTGGTTTTGTGACCTTATTAATAAGATTATCCCATCCCTGCTCAACTACAAATTCTATAAAATTTGTCAAATACATAGCAGCTTCTTCCTTAGAAGTATCCAAATGTTCAGCCAGTCCAACCACAGTACTGTATTCGCTTATGCTATCTGCAACCATAGTTATCGTGTATTTTAAAGCTTCATGCAACAGTTTTTCAGAAATTGCTTTAACCTCATGCATCTCCAACTCTAATTCCAATACACTACTCGCATAATTGCATATCTTTTTCTGCGAATCCAAACCGTCGAAAGAATCGTTATACATAAATGTTATTTTTTGATAAACACGTTCTTTTTCTTCTTTTTCCGCCTGTTCTAACTGTTTTTCAATCAGTTCTAACATTTGACCATTATTGATCTCTGCACAATGAAACCATTCACTACGCTCAAAATCCAAATGTAATAACTTTGCTTTTATGTCTTTTCCTAAATCCATTAGAATATCTTTGTATTCTTCCAGAACATCAACGTCAAAACATAGACTAGCTACACTACAGAAGTCTCCTCTCTGATTTGGCAGAATACTTAGCTGATTATTTTTTACATATGTCTGCCATTTTTCATTTTCATCAATAAGAACATAGTATTCATCTAACCAATCCCTCCAATCAATATGATCCAATTTGGTCACTAATGTATCTACATTTTCGAAATTACCCACTTGTTCCGATAATGTTTCAAATGTATAACTGTTGCATCCTGACCATAAGGAATGATACCATTCATGCAAATCTTCTTTCTGAGGAATCATATCCGGAATCATATGACTTAATAGTTCCCATATTTTTTCACGTGTTTCTGTATTTCTATCGGAAATAATAAACAACTGTTGATCATCCCAATCATCTAACAATGCTTTCATATCTCCACATGCTGTGTGAACAATCGGGATATGCAGTATTACATCTTTACATTTTGTAATTATTTCTTCCAACCATTCTTCGTCATACCATTCTTTCTTACTATAAGAAGTCACTTTGGTGATATTATAAATTCCGTCCCATTTTTTCTCTACTGCATATTTCAACAGTTGCTTATACAAACCACACGCCTTCTCTACAATATTACGATTAGCTTCTATTTCTTCATCAATTCTCGTCATATTTTTACATGTCAAAAACACCCCATCTCTTGGTTCTGTGGGATTAAAATCTGGAGAACTAATTAAAACTGGAAAAGGGAAATCCTCTGTTCCAATCAAAGGGAAATCACAAAACAATTTGGATTGATTCTCAGAAAATGGAAGAATCTTCATATTATCATCCATATGCTCCAATGCTATATAAATAGAAACATTGTCCTCTGTCATTCCTAATACATATTTATTACAACAATGACCTTGCTGCTCCACTTCAATTTCAGATACAGTTGCATTTTCTAATCCACATTTCACTTCTCCCTTATACCGAAACTTCTCTCCAGTATTTTCAACAGTAATTTCCTCAATATCAGGAAGCATAGCAAGAACATATGCTGCTGATACTCTCAAACTCTCCAATCCATCTCGTGCCGTCTTCATCCCGTACTCGTCTAGCTCATACTCGAATACAGTATTATATTCGTCCTCATCAAAATCTAAGAAATCAACAGGTGTACAACTTCCCAAATCACCAACAGCCTTCTCCATAGCTGCTATAATTTCATTTTTTTCCTTTCCTGTTCGGTCTAAAGAAATAGTAAACTTAGAATATTCGTCACCAATTTCTAGAAGTCCGGAAATATTAACTACTTCTGATAACAGATGTGTAGTAATAAATCCCGTTCCAAACTTTCCACTTTTTCTCTCTCTACCATCATTACGATCCTTAGAAGAAGCCTGATTGATAAGCGATAATATATTATCCATTGAAAAAGCCTTACCATTGTGTCGAAAAAACACTTTTCTCTGCATTTCATCATAATTAATGCTTATTTTTACTTTTCCTGTAGAATTACAGACATCTTTGGCATTCTGGCATAACTCCCATATCCATCTTTTCGCACTATTCTCATTATTACTGTAGCGAAGTTTCTGCAAGAGCTGAACAATTCTGTTTGCAGCACCAATTCTCAAAGAATTATTGTCTGCTGCTTGTATATCCATATCAAATTGTTGCTTATTCATCCGTACCTTCCCCCATTCTTCTTATCAAATTTCTTTAATAATTATGTCGGTATATTAACATGTGTTTTTATATAATCAGCAACATCATCTATTTCCGGATAAATCTTTGCTTTATTTATCCCCAAACTTTCCAACTCATTTAGTAACTCAGCTTTTTTATCAATAATGCAAATTGTAATCTTTTTATTATCCAACTTTAATCGCAAATTTGATAATGTATTATACTTTTTACCACCATATGTTTCCTCAAGCAGTCCGCAAACAATAAATGCACCTTCTTGATTATCAATTCTTCTATTCTTCCTTGCAGGAATGCAAACAACAACATCTCTTATATCCTCTGCTCTTATTTCCGATTTAAAACCAGGACGTTCCATTCTCACCTCATGAACAAGGCGTTCAACTTTATCATTAAAATCATTCACATTTGAAGACTTGACAAAACTTGAATGGTAAAATTGCATTTGCTCATCTTTAGTAAACAAAGGAAGGGATGCTAGCATTGCAACAGTATCACTTTGAAAATATTTTACAGAATCCAAACTCTGTGAAAAAATTATTATTTCGCCATAATACGAATGCTGGGATTCACATGCAAAATAGAGTGCAACCAATGGATTCTGAGTGACATCTAACAATCTTGTTGGCAAACCGTAGTGTTGCATTTCTGTCAATTTTTCTATATGTGATTCTAATCGTTCGAATTCATAAGGACATTTCGCCATTAATTCTAAATACATTTTCTTTTCATTTGATAACCATTCTTCTTTTCGAAATAAAGACGGTTTCAAATCATAAGAAACTTTACTGTGTCCTCGAAAAAACAGTTTCTCCTCTTTTTTTCTAATTTGTCCCAAAAAATCTACGTACTGATTAATTGAAGATATAAAATTTACCTCAACCTTAGCCGCATCAAAAACTATTCCGTTTGACATCCTAATATCATACTCATGCTCACGCTCATTCCAAGTTGTGTATAACTCTTTTACACAATCAAGCTTCTTATCAACAGATTTGTACATTTGAAAGATAAAATAAATAATGGCAAAGTAGTTGTATTCATCAAAAGAACTTTTATTTTTTGATAGTTTTTCTTCCAGTTCTTTAAGTACTGGTAGCATTATTTTTTCGAGTTCCTCAGTATTTGTAGCATACTTTCCTGCAAAAACTTTAACCAATGGAGAATCTAATTTCTTTAAATTATTTTCTATTTCAGATTTAGAGGTTCTCGGTCTCCCTATTAGTGGATTAATATCACAATATCCTTCCGACTGCAATTTTTCGAACATCATCTTTTCAAAAGCGCTTTTTACAATGACATTATGTTCTAGTTCGCCTATTTCGCTATAAATAAAAAAAACATTTTATGCTCCTCCTTCGTATATGTCACAGTTTATTGCTGTTATAATTCACTTAATATACAACACTCTTGTCAAATTACAGATAATTTTCCACGCCTTCAATATTTGTTTTTTCATCATAATCAAAAACAATTCCCACACTATAACTTGCTCTTGTTATTGCAACATAAAATTGAGACCTTGTTTTCGGTTGTAATTTTTTTGAATGGTCAATCATCCAGTTCCTCATTGTACCGGTTGGATAAATTAGGACTCTATCATATGTCAATCCTTTAGCCTCACCCATATTTATTACTGCATATGCGTCATTCACTTTTACTGTTCTCTTCTCCCTTAGTTGCATTGGTTTAAATTTTTCTAAATATGCATCAATATCATCTGGTCTTACTAAAAAAACTCCGTCATGTCCAGTAACCTCAAATTGCTTTGTTCCAGTTTCGCCATATTCTTCATACAACAGCGATGAATATGAACATATACTTTGGTTATTTCTGTAAGAATCATTCAAAGTCTCTTTATCAATAATGCAATCTATCTTTTTACACTCACTTCTAATAAATTCTTCTATCTTACCATCTGCATACTTCTTATACTTTGCTTCATTATGCGTATGATATGTTACCTGTCTGGGATCTCCTACCATTGTCACATCACAATCCGCTTGCAACATACTTTTTATGATGTCTAAATCATATCCCGCCAAATCTTGAATTTCATCTATATATATCTTAGGATAAATCCTGCTAATTCTTTGCGAAACCCTTCCTTTAGTCTCCTTTTCACAACGACATACAAATTTTGCAATCTTATCAGAATACATTTTCATTCCATCCGTGAAATAAAAATTTCTATAGTCCTCTTCTGCATAATATACCGGACCATATTTACCATTATATTTTTTTCCAGACTTTTCATTAACTAATATCATACCATTAATCTTATCATCTAAGACCACTCCCTGAAATGGTCGAACCCCATGCTGTAAAAGAAATGAGTACCATGTTTGTATGGTAACATTATGCGGAACACAACCATTAAGTTCTACAAATTTTTTACGGATTTCCAGTTCATTAGCAATAGTGTATGTTGTTATTAACACACTGTCCGATTGTTGCATCGCCTGTCTAACCAAATATGTAGTTTTACCAGATCCTGCTGCCGCAATTATCAATCTATTTACCATTTGATAGCCTCCAAAATATATTCCGGTATTTCTATCTGTTCAGAAGATTCGAAGATTTTCAATCCGCATTCCGTTTTGTTATGCTTCATAAATTTCCTCAAATCGTCCTCATCCGTATAAGCAGTACCAAAAATACGATTTAACTTATCTAAACCATTAGCTTTCAAAAGTTTCGGTTCTAAAGTGTTGTAATTATAATCACTCTTGCCAATCTTAAGTGTCCCTGTGTCCACAACATCATCAACACATATCTTTATATATTCTTTCTGATTTGCACCTATATAATTTTCATACTTTTTGTTGATAGCTGCCAAATCCCCATCGTTATCTGTAACAACCGCGATTTTTGTCTGAATACAATCTGCAATCTCAAGGAAACGTAAAAATGATACACCTACGGAAATCACTTCTATACCATCCTCTATCGGCAACCGCCCATCATTAAGTTGCATATATGCTTTTTGAATCACCAGCTCGTCCGAATCTCCTTCACACAAAATAGCTTTCTTACATAAAATCATTCGCAACGTATCATACCCAGCCACCTTCTTAAAGAAATTATATGTATCTTCCGATAGTTCAGAAAATTTTGTTATCCTTAAGTTATCAAGCAGCATCACTTTCCCCAACCCTAACTTATTTGCAACAAAACTACTATGTGTTGAAATAAGTATCTGTTTTTCTGCATATTGTTCCGAAATACATTTAATCAATTGATTCAATCTTGTATGTGATAAATGATTTTCTGGTTCTTCTAACAAAATGATACTTGCATTTTGCGAAGTACGTTTTGCTAATGCCAGTTCCGTCTTAACAACACACTGCTCTCCCTTTCCCATATAATGAAACGGTATTTCATCCAATTGTGTAACAAGACTATTTTCCCATGCATTCTTTGTAACTAGTTCCACAGATAATGCAATTTTTTTGTCTGTCAAACTAGCATCCTGATTTATTTTGTTGTTAATGGCTTCTATTGATGGGTCATTAATAAATGTATCCCTCATTTTTCTATGTGCCTGTGCAATAGATGTTATATCTTCCGGTTCCAATGACCCCTTTATAATTCTCGACAAATACAAATCATTTCCACTTTGATATCTATATTCAGACGAATCAATCAAACTTGATTTATAAGGTATACTACGTGTTGTGATTACATCTCTGGCAAAGGTTGTCCAAGTAATATCATAATATTCAATCGGCAAGCTTTTCACATCTCCCTGTTGCACTAATGCCTCATATTCATCTCCATATTTGTCATTAAATGCAATTTTGAAACAAAATCCTTCCGCACTGTTATCTCTATCTGAATTTGCATCCCCATTCATCAAAGGATTTTCATCCCCTCCAAAAAAGATTTCTATTGTTATGTATGGAAGTGCTATAGGTGCTGTTCCTAACGAAACAATATACTCATCTACTGCCTCTTTATTAAAAATATACTGTGAAATTTCATTCCAAATACTCTTTCCGCTAATAATTCCGGTTAGTGCCAAATTTATAGCTTCTAGTATTGTAGACTTTCCCGCTTCATTATCTCCTACAACAATATTTAAACCTTCTTCAAGAGTAATTTCAAAATCTCTATAGCATTTAAAATTATGAATTTTGACTTTTCTAATAAACATTCTATGCCTCCTCATATTGCTCATATGTAATTCTGCCAAAAGCGATATCTTTTCCCATCATGATTACCCATTTTGTCATGCTTACATATAAATCCACTCCATCTATATTTTTCTTCTACTCTTCAAATTCTATACTATCAAAGATTGTCTCTTCCACAACCTTCACACACTCATCCGTATGTTTCTTTATATCTTCACCCCAGAACCGGATTACAGTCCAGCCCTCAAAGTTCAATTTCTTATTTATCTCATCATCCCGCTCTTTGTTACGGGATATCTTGCTAATCCAGTACTCACTATTGTTACTCTTTTCAAGTCTCTGTTTTAAAGTATCCCAATCTTTTCCATGAAAGAATTCTCCATCACAAAAAATAGCTATCTTATACTTTGTCAGCACGATATCTGGACTTCCCGGAAGTATTTTATAATTCTTGCGATACCGATACCCTTTGTTCCATAAAGCCTTTCTTAATATAACTTCTATTTTGGTATCCTTCCCATGAATATTTTTCATGTTTTTATGCCGCTGTTCTTTTGTTAAATCATCTGCCACAAAATCACCTCAACAATCTGTTTTTCATCAACTTTTCCAGTTCTTTTCTCCTTTGCTTCTTGTCTAGCATTTATACTTATAACTGCTCGCTATAAATACACATCTTTAACAAGCTCCATTATTTTATCCGTTAACATATCAAGCGATTTTCCATCTGCCATAGATTTAATATCTGATTTACTTTCAATACACTTTTTTAATACCACTTTAAGCACTTTTTCGTCTTTAAGTTCTGCTTCTGACAAATCCTTTATAATTTTCTCTATCTCAATAGAAGCATCCGCAATCTGGCTGCAACGATTATAAGAATCGCCCATATCCTCTGCCACCATACTTTCATGGCCTTCTTTTTCATATGGATTAAATCCATAAAAAGCATTACTTGCAACGGGGCATATAGCATCATATATAATTTTTGCACCTAATTCTCTTTTTATCTGTTTTGGATATATAAGCCTGCCTCTATCCGATTTCATTTCAAGTTTCTTTTCAGCCAATTTACTGGCAGTTGTGATTCTCGTAAGATATGCCATCATCCTATTTGCAAAGTTTTGATTATCTACTTCATGTTGTCCAATTACTGGAATATATTTGTCCATCTCATTTTCACTAACTATATGATCTGCTAAATATAAAGAATACATTTCTGATGCACAAAGCTTTACAACTGCTACATTCTCTAGTTTTTTATCTCCAATTTGATGAAGCATATCCATCTGCACCCATCCATATTCTTTATCCCCAGATTCATCAGGACAAAAAAACATATTCTGCACATATTTGTATCCTTGCTTTGCTATAAAATCATCGTACGCAAGCTGATATAAATACTGCTTTGTAACATCTGCCACTCCAGGCTGTCCTATAACTTTGTATTCTGACGCATGCTTATGAAAATTAATGTTATAATACTTTGCATCATATATGCCAAAACAATATTCTCCACTTTCACCACACTCATAAATACTAATCAAATCTGGTCTTAGTGTATCTGACTTTTCATCACTAATATTATCTGAAGTCTTATGCCATACTGGTCTATCAATTATTTCTATTAAAGTACTATCTTTACTTTCTTTATAATCATCACAAACTCCAAGTGGCAGCTCTGATAATTTTACATTTAAAACATTTCCAAAATTCTGTGCACATACTTTTTCCCATACTAAGTTAAAGCTGTTGGTACCATATATGCTAAAACTATCAATGTTATTAAAGCTTGCTTTTTGTGCAATATACGCATACATTGCCTTCAACACCAGTTGTTTTCTTGTGTTATACTGCACATTAAGTTCATTTTGTATCCTATATAAAATATAATCTTCATCGCCCAAATCTTCCAGTTGTTCTTCCGACAGCTCTACTGTCACAATATTAAACAACTCCGGCAGATCAGATTCTTCAAGTTCCTTTGAAAATTTAGTCAATATACATGCATGTAAGCGTCTGATAAAATCATATTCATCTGAAGTTCGCTTTTTTGTCTGTAATTCAGTATAATATGGCCTGTTATTTGATATATATGAAAATGTTTCATTGATTGTTCTGTCCCACAGTATTTCTCCTGTGCCATTAGTCTCAACAATCTCAACGTCATTAGCATATATTCCATTATCATAATAATCCTGCAACAAATACAGCATTACTGCCAATAAGTTAAACGATCCTCCATCATCACTTTCATTATACAGTTTTATTACCTGCTCTTTTGAATTATATTTTTCCAAAACACGCATAATCTGCTTCATCTGTGCTATTGGACTACCACAAGAATTAATATATTTAGGATAACACTTTAATACCCGTCCATATACAACAATTACTCCAACAAATGAAAACACATAATATAATTCCCGCTCCCCACTTTCGATATCTGTTACTCTGATATCTTCCTCAACTAAGTCAGAGAGCATACTTTGCCTATCACTTTTTTTTACATTTTTAACAATTCCATACTCTTTTAACTTTCTTATAATCTGCACTGTTTCATCAGCAGTGCATTCAAATATTTTTCTAAGTTCATCTTGAGTATACCGCTTCTGCTCTTTGACATATTTAGAAATCATCCAGTAATATTCCCTTCTCATTCTAATTCACTCAAATATTCTTTCTTGATTTTGTCTCGGATTTCTTTACAGAAAATATCTATGCCTCTTTTATCAAATTCCTCGCAAATCGTTGAATATTGGTTTCTTATATCCTCATCACAGCCTCCAAACAACATATGCCTTCTCTGCTTTGCTGCATCTTCAAATAAGTACATAATAATTTTACTCTTAAAAGTTTCTCTAAACGCATCTTCATTCTCTAAAATGCTTTTAGATACAAAAAATGGTCCCATAAGCTTGTCTTCATTTATCTTATAATCTCTAGAAGCAAGTGTTGTATTTATAGCCTTCCTAAGCTCATTCCAGTCAACTCTGTATGGCACCTGTGTTTTATCACACACTAAATATGTATCTTTAATCTTTTCTTCCTTATGGTTAATACCTATATATTCAAAGTTCCATCTTCTTTTAAATGCTGTATCCATTGGAAATACGCCCTGATCAGCACTATTCATAGTTGACCAGATATACATATTATCTGGTATCTTTATTTCATCATACTGCTCTGGCCTTCCACCAAGTTCTTTTGCCAAATATGCCTTTATATCTTCAGAAGGTTTAACTGGATATTGGCTTGCATTTCTATCGTCGCGATCTAAAAGCTGAAATACCTCTCCAAATACAGCGGCAACATTTGCTCTATTAATTTCCTCTATAAGAAGCAGAAATGGTTTTACATCTTCCTTATTCTCCGACTGTCCATTTTCTATTGCCTTTACATATGTCCGCATAAATGGTCCAGGAACATACTCATATGATATTACATTTTTTGTAGGTACTGGCTTATATGTTCCAACAAAATTAGCATATGAATAATCTGGATGGAATGTAACTCTTTCGTACTCTCCACCTTCTGAAATGAGATCCTTCTGCTCATCATTCAGCTTGAAACTTTTTCCTGTTCCTGGTGCTCCAAATACAATTCTATTGTGTGCATATACAGTCCCCGTATCCTTATTTTTGCGTGAACACCCTGTATAATAATCAGGTTCAATATATGGCTTAGATTCCATTTCTTCCTCCTCAGAGCCTTCATTCTCTATGCTCATTTCTTCCTGAATAGAATTTACTGCATCCTCTTTGCTTTCTCCAAATTTTACAGATGTTGGTATCATTACAGTAACTGCTCCAAGCACCCTGTCCATAAACTCTCTGTCAAAAATTCCTTTAAATTTTTCAAGCATTTCTGGGAATTCATCAAGTACTGCACGTATAACAGCAACAGCCTTTATCATATCCAAAGTACTTAATGCCTGTGACGGATCTCTTGATAACTCTGGTCCTATATATGGAGCATCGTATGCGTCTCTATAACTTAAAAAATCTTCTCTTTTAAATGGCTTATCAAAAACGCAGTCAACTTCTATATCAAACTTAAAGTACTTTTCTTTACCATTATATCCAAAATCATATGGCTCTTTAATAACATGTGCTACTCCTATAAACCCTGGTACCCAATCCACTTCTGCTTTTCCTGTATCCCCTCCTAATGTAACAAATACAGTTTTTCCTATATTCAATTCCTCTTTCAGCGTATAAACCCCATCCACTGTTATATATTTATTACCATTTAGAATGTTATGTACTGTTTTTGTGAAACCACATTTCATAGATACAAATGTTGGTTCCTCATACTCATATCTATGAATAATCTCCGCTACAGCTTTTTCCAATTGATCTGCAGAATAATCCTTATATAAATCAAATACTTCCTGATATGCTATACCTCGTCTTTTTAAATCTCTACTCTCTCCCCAGCCTTTTCTTCCATTACCAGTAAAATAAGAATCAAAAGTATCCTTTGCATACCTATATGTTGATTTTTTTATTCCGAATCTCTTTTCTAACACTTCCCAATCATGCATCCGCTGCTTATACCTTACATCTGTTTTGGGAAGCATAGCATAATACATGCAGACTAACGCCTGTTTTTGTGAATCATTTAAAATATCAATATTGACCTTCTGCTCCATATTGTTTACTCCTTAATGCCAGAATTAGTATTCCAAAGTATATATACCATCTTCATACCTTTTAAACAAAACTTTTGTTTTACCATATTGTTCTAACATCTGTTTTGTAATATATGTACCATCCGGCACTCCAAGTTTATGCCTTATCCATTCTCCTATTATCGCATTACTTTCTGGAGTTTCTAATGCCTTTCCCTTTGCTTGTGCCTGTCTCATATAAAAAGCATCATATTCCTTTGTTACAACCTTAAACACTGGATACGTTCCATCGGCATTTACATCTGGGAAAAATCCATCTTTATGATCTGCCACATTATATGGAATATACGCCTGGTTTCTATTTCTCTTATAGCCATTTTTACGTATTCCCCAATTTACGCCAGAACCATATCCAGTATCGCTGCCATCAGCTTTCAGTAAAGAAACTTCTAATGTATCTACCGGCTCAATAGTCTGATAATTCTCCCAAGATAAATTTTCCAAATTAGTATCCGCAACATCATCTTCCACATTTTTCTTGCTAGAAAATGAAACCTTATCTTTTATCTGCCCATCAAAGCAATTTATCGTATCAGGTAATAGACTGTTGAAATAATGGTTTGCCTCTTTAGGATTACATACATCCATGCATTCTCTTCTTGCAAAAAATGCATTCATGGTATAATTAGCTGAACCATTAAAAGCTTCTATTGCCTTTCGCCCCCTGCACCATACATACACCTTCGAATGTACCTGTTTACCTTCCACAATATAATTGCATGATATCTGAGGCATTCCAGATACACTATTCAATCTTTTTATCAATGAACATATCTTGTCATGTTTCTTTTGTGTCAGACCCGTACCTTTTGTCATTCCAAGTATAATGTCCACCTTTATTCCAGACACATATTCTTTATTCCTGCCATCAAATAGTTTTATCAAGTGACTTGATATTCTCTCAACATCGGTAAATGCTGTAACAATTTTCAAATGATTACATGCTTCACCATCTTTTCTGGCTGGTGTAAATAATATTTCTTCTTCAAAATTATCAGTATACATACCTTACTCCTTTATACTTGGTTCTACACTTTCGTAGTCAATTCCCGCAAATGTTCTTAAAATAGCTTCAAAGATGATTTTAGCTCCTTTTGCAGGTACCGCCATACCGATTTGTTTTCTAACAGACTCTTTAGACCCCTCAAAAATATAATTATCCGGAAATGTCTGTAATCTTGCTCTCTCTCTATTAGTCAATGCTCTTGGCTCCGAATAATGATACATATGCGTTCCACCACCGCCTGAACCAGTTACTGTATATGCAGGTTTATCTGGATCTAACCTCTTATAAATTTGACTTATCTTTGCCCCTTTCACTTTAAGCTGCAATTCTTCTGGCAAATCCGCAGTAAACGCATTTTCTCCTGGTTTAATATATTTCAATCGCTTTACAACTATTTCGGATTGCTTTGTTAACTCGTTATTATAAGCTTCTTTTCCGATTGGAGGATTCTCTATTGCATTCTTACAAGTAACATCAACATTTTTATATGGTTTTGGACTAGGTATTTTAAATTCATATGGCAGATCCTCTCTAATACCAACAATTATTACCCTATGTCTTGCCTGCGGCACCCCATATTCCTCAAATTTATATAAATTAGGATATATTCTATATCCAGCATTCTTCAAATCTTCCTGTATCTTCTGAAATGCCTTTCCATCATTAGCACTCTTTAATCCACCAACATTTTCTGCCAAAAACCACAACGGCTTATATTTCTTTAATACCTTTACTCCATATGTGTATAACGGACCATATACACCATCAAATCCCTTTTGCTCACCTACAACAGAAAAATCATTGCATGGGAATCCAAAAGCCAATGCATCTATATCTCCAAGACTGTCAATATCAAGTTTTCTTACATCTCCACAAATAACACTCTCTCCATCATCTGGGCAGATATTTCTCATATATGTATTACATGTGTCTTTATCATAATCATTTGCCCATTTATGAATAATCTTATAATCTGAATCTTCTATCTTCGCTGTCGTTGCTCCCAGTGCCAATCCGCCAGGACCACAAAATAATTCTCCAAGTTTAAATTCTTTTACAATATTCTTCATCAAACTTTATCTCCATTTGCTAATATAAATTCTCTGTTAAATTCGACGCCCAATACATCTGCAATTTTCTCTAAATCTTCTACTGTAAAACTTTCTCTTTTCATTTTCGAATTAAAACTTTGTGGCGATTTTCCCAGCCGCCTTGCCAGTTCTGCTTCACTTACACCACATCTCACACACAATACTTTTATTTGTTCTGATATTGTCATGCACCAATCCTCCTGCTTACTATCTATTTTTATATTATAAACATATTTTTTGATAATGTCAAAATAATTTTTAAGCATATAAAACTTAATGAATTAATATTTTTCTATCTAATACATAACTGGAAGAGACAGAGGAATTACCTTCCTCTGCCCCTATTCCACATCTTATCTTCTGCTTTATCTTTACCAGCATCTCTACCAACACTCTCATCATAAATTCTCTGGAATTCCTCATACATTTCGTCTCCATCCAGCTTTATCCCCAGCCTTTTCATTACATCCGAGAACAACCATATGCTTCCACTAACATCAGCAATATCAAATCCGAATATATCAGCCTTAACAGAATCACTAATATTCTCATAACCACCAAGCTCTGATATCCTCCTGACAATCCAGCCAGCTTTGTCCACAGACACTTTTTCTTCAAATTCCATAAATTCACTTTTACCTGTTACATCAGTAATATCTTCATCCATTCTTGCCGTATTTACATCAGACACATTACGAATATCTGGCATTACAGACGTATCGTTCTGATTATTGTCTGGATTCACTACCTCAACATTCGTCTCCGGCTCAATAGCCACATCTTTCTCTGACACAGCCTCCTTTTCCATCCCCGGTATCTCAAGATCCCTGTCTGCAACGATTTCTCCTTTCCCTGTCACCGCATAATAAGCCGTATACAAATCTTCTTTTATAATGTCATCAGAAAGCTGTATCTGCCTCTTAACATTTCTCTTCTCCTGCTTCAGCTCATCCAGTTCTTCCTGCACTTCCATGTGCCATATCTGATATTCCCGGTACTGCTCTTCATTCTTTATACTGCGTTTCCGACTAGAACTTTCTCTGTATATCTCCTTCTGCCTGTCCTCAATCTGCTGAATCCTATCTTCTTTCTCACTTATGAAATCCACAAGCTCCACAATACTTTTGATGTCATTATTCACAAGCAGCAGATATTCATCCTGCAACTGATGAAACCTCTTCAAATCCTCTGCATACTTTGCTCCACCAACTACAAAACGCTTCTGTTCTACAACCCTTAATCTGTATAGCTTTGCATAAAACTTCTTCTGGAATGGTGACAGCTTCGCCCTGTGTAGTCCCCTGATATCCGACGAATAAAAGTAAGGCTTTGCCATCCAGGGCATATCCACATAATGCCGTAACATATCTTCTGAAAACATCTCGTCCAGCTTTGCCAGTTTATGATAATACCGAAATCCCGGTGCCTGCACCTCCATCCATGCGTCTTTCTTAAATACATATCCAAGTCTTTTCATCAGATATTTAAAATGCTCCACATTCCCGGCTGCATATGCACACATCTTGGCATCCCTTAGAATTATCTCTTTCATTGACATTTCCTTTTCCCACTTGTCCCTGCTGATATTTTTTGGATTCCTGCTGTACCCTGCCGGCATAATGGAAAGTCCAAGTTCATCACAATATTTATTTGTAATAGGCTGAAGATGATTCTTCCAGTTGCCTTTCGGTGAATTGTATTTCTTGCCAGTTGTCATGCTGACACTGTTCCAGATCAGATGCCCATGCATATGTTCCCTGTCAGTATGGACTGCATACACCGCCTCATAATCATCACCAAGCACATCCTTTGCGAAATGCTCGAGGACATACATTGCCTGCTCTGCTGTTACTTTTTCCTCCGGCGAAAACGATATGATCACATGATAGCCCTGTCTTTTACCTGTCTTATGAAATATATTCTTTGTCTCTTCCATCTGCTCAAACGCTGTATCTGGCAAGCAGTTAATACCGCCCACCAGTATACATTCTTCTGTCTTATCCGGATTCTGGATATATTCCAAAGCATTCTTCAGGTGCGATGCTGGATTTCTGCCCTCTGACTCCTGTATATTTAAGATCTTTGTAATCGCCATACTTCCAGCACCTCCCCGAATATTTTCTTTATATCATCCAGACTGTTCTGCAATTTATCAATATCTCTGTAATACAATCTTCGCTGTGAATTGCCAAGCTTTACCGCCTAATTAATATTATTTGCAATACCGGCAATAACACGGATTACTCTTGCCCTGTCCTCTGGATAACTTGTATCAATGTTGCCACCTGTCCGGATCAATTCTCTTATATATGCACTTGCTGTCATTCCTGTTCGTTTAAGTGCTGCTTTTAGAATATCCATATCTTTCTCTGACAACTTCACAGATATCTTATAATCTTTCCTGTCAGACTTGTATCTTCTCTTTCCATCTGCCATACATTTCTCCCCTTTCGTAGTTTTCTAATGCTGTATCAAACCAATCTCTTTTTATCTGTACCATTGCTTTTCCAACCTTTCTTAAAAAATGTGTTCATAGGTTTTGCAAGATGCGGAAAAGGTCGGACCTTTTCCCGAAAAAATATAAACGCCATCAGCGTTTACATAATTTTTCGTCTTGGCAGGAGCACCTGCACCCTGTATATGATATGTGGTGGTTAATATTCCACCACAATTACTGATATGGTGGCGCTTTTTGCCATCACTTTGCTGTTTTAGTGGCGTTTTCCGCCACCACTTTTCCATTTTGATGGCACTTTCCGCCACCATGACTTTTTTCTCGCTTATCTGAGTGGGGGCGCTTTTTGCCGTCACTTTACTGTTTTGGTGGCGCTTTTTGCCCCCACTTTTCCATTTTGACGGCACTTTTTGCCCCCACACTTTTTCGGCTCTGATTTGTGCGGGGGCGCTTTCTGCCCCCACTTTGTGGTTTTGGGGGCGCTTTTTGCCCCCATTTTCACGTTTTGGGGGCGCTTTTTGCCCCCACACTAATGAAACTGCATTACCACATCCATAATAACGATTTCCTCCGCCATCATCCTGGTCTGTGTTCTTAGCTGTAACTGTTCTGTAAAGGAATTTGGATTCTTTGGCTTATGCTTTTTCAGCCACTTAGCTTCAATATCATCGAGCAGCTCATATGCTGTATCATTGACTTCATCCGCTCTCTCTTCAAGCTCACCGAACCGCACCAGACTCTTATATCTCATTGGATATTCTTCCCTGATATATTTAATCCACATACGCCCATACTTTCCTGCATCTATATCTGCCTTCTCTGTTCCTGCTACAAGCACCGGATAAAAGATTCCATCCCTTTCTTCATATGGGATGCCAAGCTTTTCAAATGTTGTCCTACTCATAATGATTACCTCCTCATATAATCAAGTGTTTTTTATTGAAAATTCAAGGTTTTTTAACCTTTCATATCTCAGTGAATAAGCCACAGCTATGAGCATTTCGATGTATCAGGTACTGAAATAGCGGTTGAATGGTATACGAAATAAAACGTCATTGATTTTCGCTTTACTGGCCTTGCGTATGCCCTTCCCTCTATGGCAGCTAACCTCCTATATCCACCAGGATCATCTCTGTCTCCAGAGGTCCTAACTTCCTTCGTCCTGCCTGCCCATAACCAGGGTGTCAGCTATGCTCCTTTACGGGGTCATGCCCCTTGGTAATGATTTCTGCCGACTACTGGCTCATTCTTTGTATTATTGATTACTGACTCGCTTCCTGTTCCAGCACTGTGATCAGTGGACGTTATCTGTTACATTCCGCTTGATTCAGTGGCTGTCCACATGACATCCTCCATTACAGTTACTTGTCTTTCTTACGCAGCCTGTAGATAAACTGCTGGTCTCTTGATGTCACTGACCATCTTTTTCGGATCATAATCCACGCCTTTCGTCAGCATGGCATAAAAGACTCGTATCAGCTTGGCTGCAATTGCCATAAGTGACTGCATTTTCTTCAATGGATTTAGTCTTCTGGTTGTGTAATAATTATGGAGTTCCCTAAACTCCGGGTTCTTCGACACAAGTGACATTGCAACCTCAAAGAGCAGATATCTGAGTCTCTTTCGACCTCGTCTGCTTATTGTTGTCTCTCCCTTATGCTTTCCCGAACTATTTTCAACCAATGCCAATCCTGCAAGTTTCTGTAGTTCCTTCGGATTGTTGAAGCGGCTGATATTACCTACTTCTGCAAGGAATCCTGACACTGTCCTGATTCCCACACCTTTGATCTCTAACAGCTTTTCAGCCATCGGAATCTTTCTTACCAGTTCTTCAATTAGAACCATAACTTCCTGTAGACGTGTATTTCTGGATTCATAGTCCTCCAGAAGCATTCGAATTTCCATTCTTGCAGACACTGCACCTTCTTTGCTTCCAACGCTGTGTTCAGCAGCTTCTATCAGGGTCTTCGCCCTCGCCTTTCCAACTGCTCTTAACTTCGCATCACGCCAGATTTGGTTCACTCCATCGATACCTAACGTCAGGATATCTTCAGGGAGTGGTGCTGCTTTAAGGATTAGCATTCCGCTCTTGGCATCCGGCTTTCCGTATACCGTCTTATATTCAGGAAAATATATATTGAACCAACGACTGATCCTGTTTTGAATTCTTGTAAGTTCCGCCTGTAACTGGAATCTTATGTTTGATGCTGTTCTAAGATCAGCATAAACACCATCCGGCAGATATGGGATCATGTAACGTCCCTCTCTAACTAATCCTGCTATAACTTTCGGATCCTTACGGTCATTTTTAGTCGGATTATTGTCGTCGAGTTCTTTTGATTTTTTCACATGGTGAGGATTTACAAGCACCGGTTTCATTTCATTATCCTGTAGAAACTTTCCAAGATTGAACCAGTAATGCCCGATCGGTTCCATACCTGGAATCACCTTATCCTTCTCATGTCTTTCTTTGAGGTCCAGGATCCATTCCTTAAATGTCACAAATCCAGCCTCTGTATTGCTAAACTTAAATGGCTTCTTCGAATACTCGATTCCTCTGTAATCAAAAGCTCTGGCATAGTGCATTTCACTTCCGACATCAATTCCGAGTACCAAAGTTTTTTCTGTAATAGCTTCAATTTTTGCGTTCTGTGTGTTAGACTTCATTGTAGATACCTCTCTGTATAATAAGATTTTTACTAACCTGCCAGTCAGTAGTCTTATTGTACTCTGAGGTATTTTCAATTTTCAACGTCTACGCTTTTTATTATACAGGAAGCTCCTTTCTCATCACTCTGCAGAATATCAAGCACATGCTTTAATGGAACCAGCAGTTCTTCAACATCTATACCTCTGTCTGCTTCATCTAATGACTGTAATTCTTCCAGCATCGTATCAAGATGAACCTGTACTTTCTTTGCCACCTTCATTCCACCAACTACCCTGATTTCATGCTTCAGAAGACATTGGATGATATAATCCTGTTTTGAAAGTCCGCTGAGCGAAACCTTCACATTCAGCTCCTGTGCTTCCTCCGGTGACATACGAAACGCTACTACAACATTTCTCCATCCGTTCTTGGCATCCAGCCTTTTCTCGCTCATAATAATCTGCTCCTTCCGATATAAAATCTATTCTTTTAATTTCTGCTGCATATATCCAGCAAAACTTGTACCGGCATGATTCATAATGTTTTACATAGGCATTATCAGACTGCCTTGTACTTATCAATGCTTATAATTTTTTCCGCAGCCGCATCCATATCAATCATAGGTGCTGTTTCCTCTGTCTTCATGATTTCTACATCATCATCCTGCTCTTCACAATCCTCAAAGCTTGCATTGACAGCATCAAGTCTGTCTGCCATTGCCACCTGCTTTGACGGAAACAGATGTGAATAACGATATGTGATATCAATACTCTCATGGCCAACCCTGTCAGCTATTGCAACTGCGGAGAACCCAAGATCAATCAGATGTGAAATGTGCGAATGCCTAAGATCATGAATTCTGATTTTCTTCACACCTGATAACTTGCAGCCACGCTCCATCTCATGATGAAGAAAGCTCTTTGTTACCAGAAATATCCTGTCTGTTGGTGTCTGGTCATATAACATTGCAAAATATTCCTGCATTTCTTCGGCAAGGAACTTCGGCAACTTGATTGTTCTGTTGCTCTTAGGTGTTTTCGGTGTTGTAATAACATCCTGCCCCTGTAGCCGCTGATACGATTTATTTATTCTGACTGTGTTCTTTTCAAAGTCAAAATCTTCCATTGTAAGAGCAAGCAGTTCACCTAATCTCATTCCCGTCCAGTACAGCATTTCAAATGCATAAAATGAAAACTTCTTATATTCCTCAGTTGTCCAGAAAAGCATTTCCTTCTTTTCTTCCCTGCCCATATTTCCAGCCTGTCTTGCCGGATTTGATTTCAAATTATAAAACCTGCACGCATGATTGAATATCGCACTTAAAATGTTGTGCATTGTCTTCTTGTAAGTCTGGGAATAACTCTTCCCATTCTCATAACGGAATGCTACCATCTCATTCTGCCACTTGCGTACATCTCCCGGTGTAATCTCATTCATCTTAAGATTCTTAAAATATGGAAGTATCTTTGTATCCACAATGTGTTCTTTGGTAAGCCATGTGTTGAGTTTGACATAATTTTTCACATCCTCTGTATACAGCTTCCAGAACTCTCCAAATGTCATATCCAGATTATTCTCCTGCCGTATTTTGTAATTACGCTCATAATCAAGTGCTTCCCTCTTTGTTGCAAATCCTCTCTTCTTTATCTGTTTATTTTCCCCAGTCCAGTCCTTACAATAGAATTTGACAAACCAGGTGCCTGTCTTACTGTCTTTATAAGCTGGCATATTCATCATCTCCTTCTTTCCATATGAAGAAGCAGATGCCTAAGCCGTATCGCTTCTGCACCTGCCTCTGTCACAATCTTCTTACCTGTTGCTTATCCTGCATCACTCATACCATAAATGCGTTCTTCAAAATACTTTCTGCTTACTTTTCCACGAATCACAATGTAACCCTTCTTTTCAAGTTCACTGTTGATCTGTCTCATAAGCTTGTATGTTGCGGATCTTGAAATTCCAAGAATCTGCATCACATCTCCTACTTCTAAAAACTTTTCGTTCATGCCTTTCACCACCTTTCCTTTAAATATTTGTTTTGGCGTTTCTCCATACCAGTTCTGCTGATGTCACAACCAGCCTCCTTACCTGAGATAATCTCCTGTAATACCGCCCGCTCCTGCTCGAGGTACTCGGTCCGCTTGGGGGAGTGTCTACATTCGCTCGATTCCTATGAATGTCATGGCAAATGCCTGTTAGATTTCTGTACCGCTCATTCAGTTGTTTTTCAACACCATATCGTATAGATAATTGAATTGATATTATTCTATACCGTGTGGTATTGAATTATCAAGAAATTTTTCTAATGTTCTTGTATAGAAAAACTTCCATTTTCATTTTTTCCGTGTTATACTGTCTTTAACAAGTCCATCAGAGACAGATAAACGGAGGTAACTACACTATGACAATTGGTGAAAGAATAAAGAAAATACGGGTATTCCGTAAAATGACAATGGACGAGCTGGGCGGTGCACTTGGATTTGAGGGCAAAAATATGTCTGTCCGCATATCCCAGTATGAAACCGGTGCCCGCATTCCCGGTGAAGATATGATTCTAAAACTTGCTGATGCTTTGCACTGCAATTACAAGGCAATCTCTGATTACAGCCTTGGTGCTGCTGAAGATATCATTGAAACACTTTTCTGGCTTGAAGAAAGTGCCACATCACTTCCTGCACGTGGAAAGGGCACAAGATTTCCAGAGTATACAGCTCCCGGCAACCTGATTCATCTGACTGCAATGACACCTGCAAAATCTTCCGAGGCTACCAGACCAACTTACAACGAAGATGATTATGACAGTACAGGCTCACCTGTCGCATTAACTTTTGAATATGGATTGGTAAATGATTTCCTTTCGGAATGGTGTGAAATGAAAACGAAATTAAATAGTGGAGAGATTTCTCCTAATGAATATTTTGAGTGGAAAATAACATGGCCTCAAGCGTAAATGAAACTATTCCTGCACAGCTCACTTTAGTACCATTTTAGTACCACAAGGCAAAAAAAAAGCTCGCAAATGCCCATTTTACTAGGCCTTGCGAGCTTTTGAAAATTATTCAAACTCCCTGCAACTATAATATAATCATTAAATATTTGATTGCTTTTGGGCTATTTTAATATTCATAATATCCATATTTCATGCCTTATTCACAATTTCCAACCAAACAGGTATCATACGGGTATCACGAATATACTATCCTTGTTTCATATCAACATCTGACACCTTAGAATAAAAATTGTTAATGTAATTATTGATTACCGGTGTATCTATTGCTATCTGTTTTTCTACATCAGTAAAAGTCATCTCATTCCCAACTATTCCATTTTCTTCAAGGAGTAATGCCCAATCCAATATTTTATTTCTAACAGTACTCATAATTCTATATAACTCACTTTTTGAAACAAAAAACGCATATTTTGTTGGCATAAAATCTGTACTGTTATTAAAAAATTCTGTCATTGCCCCATTTACCGAAAAAGCGACTCTATCTTCACTAGAATTGTATACATCTAAAAGAGAAGATATTGAGTTTGGAATGGGCCTTCTTGAAACTATATCTGCTACTTTTGCAGATAATATCATTGGAATCCAGCCATGATATGGATTCCATGCTTTTATTTCTCCCGTAATATTTCGATATTCTGGAATCTCCTTTTTGTAGCCATTTTGCTCTTGATTAAGCCATTCTTCAAATTCTTTTAATTTTAATTTTTTAGCAACAAGATATGCTTTTCGTATCAATGATTCAATAGAATTTTTTTCATCTAATGCCTCTCTTTGAAGCTCAATTACTATACCACCCATATATGCCTCCTACACTCTACTCAAAAGAGTAACAATACCAGAAGCAATTAAACTACCTGTCACACCTATAGACAAATTTTTAATATCACTTAGTAAAGTCTTTATTCTACTGGGATTTTCTTTTTTTTGCACTAAATCCTCTATTTCGTCAATTTTATTTCGTATTTCCAAAGCATTTTCTCCATACTCATCATCCAAAAAAGAATCATATTTTTTTATCTTTTCAATGATTTCAGCCACTTCAGCATAATCAAATCCTTGATTAACTGATTGAGATTGTGAAGAATTGACCGTACCTTGTTGAATTTGTACACCGGTAACTTCCCCATAAAAATTATTGGTATTATTCGTAATTCTTTGATTTTCCCTCATTTGAATCTCCTTCTCCTTAAAATACTCAATTCCATCTATGGTCAGTATAACCTGTACTTCACCAGAAATAAATACTGTACTATTACCGCTAATACAGTTATGTAGTTTCAAATCATCCATTATATTTCCAACATTAAATTCAATGTTTGGAATTTCATTAAATATGTCCAATGTACAAGTGATAATATCACTCCCATTTTCTTTTCTTTTTTTCCAATACTATTTTCAAAAATTTCTCACTATCTTTACGCAATCCTACACTTTCTCCCACTATCGTCCTCTTTTTCATTTCTTGTTCTAATTCTTTCTGTAATTTTTTAATACCCTTTTTATTCAGCTTTACTGATATAGACATTATGAAAACACCACTTTACCTTTCTGATTTTATTTCTACATGGTGCTAGCACCATGTAATTATATCTGCCAAGGAAATATGTAATCGCTTCCGTTACGCAACAAAAATCCAATTTGAACAGTAAAGGTATAAAGTATCACCCACGTCATTTGATGCTTCCAAGTCCTTATAAAATAAGCGTTTCAGACCCTCTAAAGCGTAACAACAAACCATACGCAATTTGATAGAAAAACACCGGGGCAAGCATTACCTGCCCCTATGCTTCTCTTTCTTTTTCTGCTGTTTCAGTTCAAACTGCCGCTGTTTCTCTGCTTCCCGTTGTTCCCGGCTCACAATCTTGCGTTCAGTTTTCAACTGCTCCTGCTGTAATTTCAAAGCCTGTTGCGACTTCGTGCCGATCCCGGTATTCTGTACCTGTTTCCGCACTTCTCTCTGTACCCGTTTCGGATTGCGAACAGCTTCTTTTACATCAGTTGCCACAGCCGGACTAAATTTCAGTCGATAGTAATTTCTCAAAACAAAATCGTATACCTCATAATCTTTCGGCTCCGCCCCAAACGTAACCTTGCATACAGATAATTTCCCCTCCGATATGCGTTCAAACACACCTATCCAGAATGGTTCCTCAAAAAATACTGTCAATCTGCATGATACTTTGTCCATGACAATTCCTCCTTAAAAATTGTACTGAACAAAGAACGGACGACCCAAGGAGGGAGGGCTACTTACACCAAAACAGTGCGGCCGGACTACCTACCGGCTCTATAAGAGATGTTATCCCTTACGTTGTGTTTTTATCTCTGCTCTTTGATTTTAGCATATTATCAGCAATTTTTCCACAAGAAATAAGGTGCACAGCCGCCGCCATGCCCCAAATTCCTACCGTTCCAATGCTCTCTCGATTTTCTGCTTCTGCCCTTTCAAATCATTCTGCTTCTCATACAAGCTCTCACGTTCTTTACAGAGTGACTTCATGTGCTCCAACTGCGTCCGCACTCCCTCCCGGCAATCCGGCTCTATCCGCTTATATTCCCCGGTTATACTTCGTATCTCGTTATTGTTTGATTTTATCTGCTCCGACACACATATCCAGTCAATTAGATTGCGTACTTCTATATCTGTATCATACAAATCTGTTTCTGAAAGGATTTTCGCACACAGCCGAACCATAACTTTTTTCTCCATATCTGTCATTCTATCAATCCCCCTATCTGCTCATATCAAATACACGTTTCGGACGTTTATTTTCCTTTTCTGCCCATTCCAGAGCCTTAGACCGCTCAACTATCGACTGCACCTGTTCTCTGCCGAAATAGCGTTCCAAACGCCCCAAATCTTCCATTTTCTCCTGCAATCGGTCAATAATGTCGCTCTGCTCCATGACCTTATCTGTCAAGCGACTGATCTGCTGCTCCTGCCGGGTAACTTTTTCTTTTAGTTTCTTTCCCTGTTCTGCAAGCTGGACGCATTTAATTGTCAGTGCTTTTATCGTTTCTTTCAATTTCTCCACAAGCGGAAAAGCTTTTTTATCCTTATAAGCCTTTGCAGACATCAACGCCGCCGGTTCAGGCAACTGCCACTTCTCGTCCTCGTCATAAGCGTGTATGTTCCGTTCCATGACCGCCTTAGACTGAACCATTTTCTCAATATCTTGTTGCAATTTCTTCTGTTGCTTCTCCAATTTCACATTATCAGACAGCAGCTTTTTCTTGTCCTCTGCCAGCGTTGTCGCCTGCTTCTTCAGCAAATCACTTGTTTCCGAAAGTTGCGACACTTCCTGCTGGATTGCTTCGCCCTTCTGCCGTATCTGCTCTGTTTCCTGTACTGCTTTTCTATGCTGAATCTGAATATCTGATAATCGCTCTTTTCCGTCAGAAATAGATTGCTCCAATTCTGCGACTTCCTTTGCCCGCTCCTTTTTCTCAAAGTCCAAAACAGATAAATGCTTTTCATGTGTGCCTTTCTTCTCCCACTCAATCCCATGTTCCAGCATGACGGCGGCAAGCTGTTCTTTCTCATAAGCCACCCACTGATTTAATTCCGTTTCCCGCCTTGTACCGCCTTTAAATCCGAGAGCAGATAACGCCTGTTTCAAAGAAACTCTTGTATCAAGTCCCCGCTTGCTTCCTGTCGTATACGGTACAAAATCTATATGCAAGTGGGGCGTTGCTTCGTCCATATGAAGATAGGCACTAAATACTCTTAACGTAGGATTTCGCCGCTGGAAACCCCACATATATTTATCCAGCACCTTTGCCGCAAGCTGTCCGTTCTCTGTCTTTGCCCCCATGTTGTCCTTATCCCCGATTTGCAAAATAATTTCATGGAATGGCTTTTCCTGCTTGCCGGAACGGATTTTCTCATAATAATCGTCAATCCGGCGGTCACTTCTGGTCTGCTTCTCATTGTACCGGGCGAGTGCTTCATCAAATAATTCGTGATATACGTCCTTAACATTTTCATTGCAGTATTCCACGTTCAGACAGCTTCGCTCCGGGTCAGTATTCTTTGCATGGAATTTTCTGCTATTATGGTTGACAGAGCCTTTTCCTGTCATAAAGCTGATAGTTCGCTTCAATCAATATCCTTTCTCCCTTTCCGGGCAATCAGCGCCGGATACGGCGCATAAGCTTTGTTACTTTCGTCGAAAGTAACGCAAAAGCACTTTTGACAGCCGTTCCATCCATCAAAAGCTGCCTTTGCGCCCTGCCGGGGGCTTTTCCGTCCTACGGACGGGGCGGCTGTTGCCGCCGCTTTACTTCCGCCGCTATAGCTTTTCGGATAGCCGAAAGTACATTTTCTATCGTATATTCATCCCATCCAGCAAGCCATATCAGCATCCGCATTTCTGCCGAATATTTCATTGAGTTCGGCAATCCTCCGGGCTTCACTCTCGTAAAAATATTTGTTCACATTCCGGGTTCCCCATTCTGGCTGTCGTATCATATTCGCCCTCCTTTTCAAGACCGCAACAACGCAAGGTCTATATCTTTTGCAACCTTGCAGACACCAAGCCCGCAAATTCTATATACTCTGCATTGTTGCGCTGTTGCCTTATTCCGGCTTGATTTTATCCAGTTCCCAATACCACGAATTGTTTATCCGCTTTGCTCTGATACTCAATTCCTTTTTCGCATTTTCAAGCGTCCGTCTGGATATACCCTGTTCCTCTGCAAGATTGAAAATCTCATTGCTCTGCATGGCATTGTTTGTTTCTGCCACTTCCCGGAGCAGACGCTTCGCCTGTTCCAGCTTATTCGCTTTCGGAGCGATACCGCCCAACACTTCATCGGCAGTAATCTCATAATCTCCGAGCCAGTGAAAACCGTCCTCCGACAACTCAAAGGCCTTCGGGTGCCCAAACGCCGCCAGATTGTTTTTTATCTGGACTACCGCCCTTATATTCGCTTCGCCCTCCACTCTGCCGACCAGCAGGACGCTCCTTGCCACCGCAAAGAAATCAATGGAACCCATGCCCCGATATGCTGCCTTATTTCCAGCCGCTTTGTTCATGTGCCCTACAAGTACAATGGCACATTGATATTTCTCCGCCAGAGTCGCCAGCTTCTTTGTCATATCCCTTGCTTCATTTGCCCGGTTCATATCCATACCGCCGCCGAGATACGCCTGTATCGGGTCTAAAATCAGTAGCTTCGCCTTTGTCCTTATGACTGCTTCTTCCAGACGTTCATCTATCATGGAAAGTGATTTTATGCTCTCGTCAATGACGGAAATATTTTCACAATTTGCTCCTGCCGCTTCCAAACGGGGCTTAACCGTATCTGCAAGCCCGTCCTCCGCACTCTGGTAAATCACATTCAGCGGCTCCGTCAGTTTCATTTTACTGTCCAGACCCTCGCCTTTTGACAGCTTCGCCGCTATGTTCAGCACAAGCGTTGTCTTACCGTCCCCCGGATCGCCTTGTACAATCGTCAGCTTTCCATAAGGGATAAACGGAAACCACAGCCACGCCACCTCCTGCGACTGTATCTCCGACATTTTAATCATCTGTAATTCTGTTCTCGTTCCTGCCATAATGTCCTCCGTTTTTGAAAAATTCGTTGTCACCGGAAGAAACCTCTGCTATACTTGAATTGTGATTGTTGATAACAGAGGTTTTCCAGTTATCACAGCCCTAACAGTTGCCGCTGTCAGGGCTTTTTTCTTCGCCTTGCCACAGATACCTTGCACCGTCCAACATCCAAAGAATTGCTTTCAGCATATCTTCATAGGCTTCCCGCAAATCTCTGATTTCTTTGGAAGTAATCCCCGGATTTTTGCCATCGATTTGCTCCGCCAGTTCCACCAGCCGATTCTCCATTTCCTGCAACCGTTCCACAATCTGATAAACTGTTTCTTTCTTGCCTACCACGCACACCCGGTTATAAATGCAGGAACGGACAAAATAATCTTTTTTCTTCATGCCGCTTGTGAAAATCTTTGCTTCGATTTCTTCCCTCTCTCTGGGAGAGATACGGAAACTGATTGTCGGATATTTGTGTGTGCCGCTCATTCCTCTGCGCCCTCCTTAAATTCTTCATTCAGCAATTTTGCCATTTGTGTCTGTTCCGTCGGGAACATATGAGCATAGCGATAAGTAATATCCACGCTTTCAAGCCCCACCCTGTTTCCGATTGATACCGCCGAAAATCCCATGCTGATAAGCAGTGATACATGAGAATGTCGCAAATCGTGGATTCTAATGCGTTTCACTCCCGCTTTTTCCGCCCCTCTTGTCATTTCATGGTGCAGAAAGCTTTTTGTCAGATGAAAGATACGGTCAGTGGGAAGAATCCCGTATAATCTGCCGATATAATCTTTCAGTTCTTCACATAAGAAATCCGGCATGCTTACATTTCGTTTGCTTTTCGGAGTTTTCGGGTCTGTAATTACATCTTTACCCTCCAATCGCTGATAAGATTTTGTTATCCGAATGACTTTGTTATCAAAATCAATATCCTGCGACGTGAGAGCTAACAGTTCGCCCACTCGTAAACCGCACCAGTACAATATCTGAAACGCATGATAGGAATATGGTTTGTCCTTTACCGCTTCAATGAATTTCAGATATTCCTCTTTTGTCCAGAACAACATTTCCTCCGCTTTTCCCTTTCCCAACGGCCCCGCCTTTACAACAGGATTGCTTTTCAGTTCATAGAACCGTACCGCATGATTAAACAGTGCACTCAATTCTGATTGCAGAGTTTTCAAATAAGTCGGAGCATAGGGCTTCCCTTTTTCATCACGATAGGAAATCTGTTCATTCTGCCACTGGATAATATCTTTCGGACGAATATCACGCATTTTCTTATCCTTGAAATAGGGCAGTAGCTTTGTCCTCAAGATATGCTCTTTCGTCAGCCAGGTATTGTGTTTCAGTTTCGGCTTCATATCTCTTGTGTATGCCTGAACAAATTCCTCAAAAGTCATATCCAAGTCAGCCGCTTCTTTCATACGAAAATGCCGTTCCCACTCTGTTGCTTCCCGTTTGGTCTTAAATCCCCTCTTAACTTTCCGGCAATTCTTACCAGTCCAGTCATAATAGTGAAAGGACACATACCATGTTCCCCGCTGTTCGTCTTTGTACGCCGCCATAATCTCACTCCTTTCCTAATTCGCCTGTGCCATGCCATAAAATTTTTCTTCATAGTATTTTCTGCTCACTCGTCCGGCGATTGTGATAAAACCTTTTGCTTCCAGTTCTTCGTTCATCTGCCGCACCAGCTTATAAGCAAATGGTTTGGAAATGCCTAAGTCCTGCGCCACTTCTCCGGCTGTTACAAATAAATCATTTTTCAAATACACGTCCTCCTTTTGGATTTTTAACTTTTTTGTTAAGTTCTGTATTTTCAGTATACTTAACATTTCTGCTATTGTCAATAGCTTTTTTGTTAAGTTTATCTTTTTTATTAAATTTAGCATTTCTGATAAGTTTTTGTTGCCGTATTATTTTAGGTATGCTACAATGTAGGAAACGGGATAACTATTTTCACAGGAGGGCTTTATGGAATACACGATACGAGAAATGACGGTAATGGAATATCCTCTATTGAATGAATTTCTATACGAAGCTATTTTTATTCCAGACGGTATAAAGCCGCCACCGAAAAATATTATCGCTTCTCCCGAATTACAAATTTATGTTGACCGCTTCGGGGCATCAAAAGCTGATTTCGCATTAGTCGCAGAAGTTGAACAAAAAATCGTTGGTGCTGTCTGGGTACGCATTATACACGATTACGGACATATTGATGATGAAACGCCCTCTCTTGCCATCTCTCTATACAAAGAATACCGGGGACAGGGGATAGGAACCGATATGATGAAAGAAATGCTATCTTTGTTGAAAACACATGGTTATAAACGTGTTTCACTTTCTGTTCAAAAGGCTAATTATGCGGCTGAAATGTATCGAAAAATCGGTTTTGATATTGTACGGGAAAACGAAGAAGAATGGATTATGGTGTGTAATTTGTAAAGTTTAAGGAAAGGACACAAAATTATGATACTGGGAGAGCGAATTAAGAGAATCCGCACATTTCGGGGATTAACACAACGAGAACTAGGATTGAAGCTGGGATACGAGGAGCGCAACGCTGATGTTCGTGTGGCACAATATGAATCCGGCTATCGTGTTCCCAAAAAAGATACTCTCATGGAAATTGCCAGGATTTTGAATGTCAACTATATCAATTTTATTATAGAAGCCCCCGGCTGCGCTGAGGACATTATGCAGACTTTTTTCTGGCTTGACGAGGACAACCGCAATACCTTTCATCTGTTTCAGCTTGTCCGCAATCCCGGCAAGTGCAACGTTTCTGATGATAAGTCTGTTCGCTATAATGATAGTGACGAATGGCCTGCTCATGCTCCTGTCGGTATGTGGATTGATTATGGTCTGGTAAATGAATTTCTGCGTGAATGGGGTTTGCGGAAAGAACAGCTAAAAAGCGGAGAGATTTCAGAGGACGAATATTTTGAATGGAAAATCAACTGGCCAGCTTCCAGCAGTAGCGTTGATGAAAAAGGAAATGACAAGAAAAATAATAGTTATCAATGGAGAAAATCATGATTTCTCATTCAAAATCTTGCTTAAAGAGTTCAACCATGTTATTATTATATAGAACATATGTTTGTTTTTAAGGGAATGGAGGATAAAAATGCTTATAGAAAACTTAACGAATTATTGTGATATGAACTATCGACAAAAATGTCTAAATGAAAATTGTGGCTATTGTAATACATCATGTTCTCATCCTACTGTTTGCCCCCAAGACTGTGAACAATGTCTAGAACAAATTCATTTTCCTTCTAGACACCCCAATGGAAGACTTGATTATACATGTAATAATGTCTTGAATTTTTATGTATGTAAATATTTCCATAAATATGCTTCTGAAATTGAATATGCTTTACATTCTATCAATAGTCTTCCATATAAAGATACATTCAATATATTATCTCTGGGATGTGGAGCATCTCCAGATTTAGCTGCTTTTGAAAACTATTTGTCAAAAAATAATTTTTGCATTCCCGTGAACTACTTAGGTATAGATATAAACCCGCTTTGGAATGACAAGCATAATTTTATTAAAGATTATTTTAAATCAACCTCATATAATCCGGAGTATATTTGCACTGATGTTTTTGAAATTTTTAAAGATCATTACACCGTTGATAAAAATCTTCTTATTTTACAATACCTCATCTCACATTTTTATAACACTGGTAAGTTGACTGCTGTAAATGAATTTTATAAAAACCTAATACAAAATGTTATTAAAAGAATGCAACCTAAATCAATAATAATTATCAATGATGTAAATAGTAATCGTCGTGGAAGAGATTTATTTTTACGATTTTCAGATACTCTATCAAAATACGGGATTCGGCACACATATTCCTGTCGATATTTTGAGTATAACATTCAAAACGAGTATCAACGTTATGGTATCAAATATCCAAGTAAAGATATATTAACTTGGCCTACACCAAATTTGGCACGTTATAATCCGTGGACGGTATGTTCAAGTGCCCAATTAATAATAGAATTGGAGTGATTTTATGATAATAAGTGCAAGTCGAAGAACTGATATCCCTGCTTTCTTTTCCGAGTGGATTATAAACCGCTTAAAAGAACAATATGCCTATGTACGAAATCCTATGAATATTCACCAAGTAAGTAAAATCAACTTATCTCCAGATGTTGTTGATTGTATTGTTTTTTGGAGCAAAAATCCTAAGCCAATAATTAATAAACTTAACGCTTTGAAAGATTATATGTACTATTTTCAATTTACACTTAACGCATATGATAAAGATTTCGAAGAAAATCTTCCTACTTTGTCTACAAGAATTGATACTTTCCAGACATTATCCAATTATATTGGAAAAGAACGTGTCATATGGCGTTATGATCCCATTATCATTAACGAAAAATACTCTATTGATTGGCACATTGAAAGATTCAAATACCTTACAGAACAACTCTGTCTTTATACAGAAAAAGTAACCATAAGTTTTATTGATTTATATACAAAAATCTCCCATAATATCAAAGGGAAAAATATTTATGAATTATCTTATGAGCAAAAAAACACCCTTGCGAGATACTTTGCAGAAATTGCTTATTCACATAACATAGAAATAGATACCTGTGCAGAAGACATTGACTTATCTTCTTATGGCATAACTCATGCTAGATGCATCGATGACAGACTTATTTCAAAGTTACTACATTGTTCCATAGACATAGAAAAAGATAAAAACCAACGATTGGAATGTGGTTGTATTGCAAGCATTGATTTAGGTCTATATAATACTTGTCAAAATGGCTGTATATATTGTTATGCTAATCATAGTTATGCTATTCGTAAGCAAAATTTTGAAACTTATGATCCATTTTCTCCTTTACTCTGTAGTAATATAACAGAATTTGACAAAATAACAGAGCGTAAAGTCAAAAGTCAAAAAAATATGCAACTAAGTCTATTTGACATATAGGTATCAAACAGGTATCACACCACACACTAAGAGCCGGAAAGTCCGCTGTTTATGCGGCTTCCCGGCTCTCTGTTTACTATTCGAACTCAATCGTAGCCGGCGGTTTCCCCGTGCAATCATACAGTACGCGGTTTACACCTTTCACCTCATTTACAATTCGGCTTGTGACTTTTCCGAGTACTTCCCACGGAAGTTCTGCGGATTCTGCGGTCATGAAGTCGGATGTGAGGACGGCACGAAGTGCGATGGCATAGTCATAGGTTCTGACATCGCCCATGCAGCCTACGGAACGCATATTGGTCAGGGCTGCGAAGTACTGACCGAGTGTGCGGTCGATACCTGCTTTTGCGATCTCCTCGCGGTAGATAGCGTCTGCATCCTGTACGATGCGTACCTTCTCTGCGGTTACCTCACCGATGATACGAACGCCAAGTCCCGGACCCGGGAACGGCTGACGGTATACCAGATTTTCCGGAATACCAAGCTCCAAACCGGCGCGGCGGACCTCATCTTTAAACAGCATACGCAGCGGCTCGATGATCTCCTTGAAATCTACGTGTTCCGGAAGTCCGCCTACGTTGTGGTGGGACTTGATAACAGCGGATTTTCCAAGACCGGACTCAATCACATCCGGGTAAATCGTACCCTGTACGAAGTAATCTACTTTGCCAATCTTCTTTGCTTCTTCCTCAAATACGCGGATGAACTCTTCGCCGATGATCTTACGCTTGCGCTCCGGATCGGTTACACCTGCCAGCTTATCATAGAAACGCTGCTGTGCATTGACACGGATGAAGTTCAGCTTGTACGGACCGTTCGGACCAAATACTGCCTCTACCTCGTCACCCTCGTTTTTACGAAGCAGACCGTGATCGACGAATACGCAGGTCAGCTGGTCGCCGATCGCTTTCGCCATCAGGACACCTGCTACGGAAGAGTCTACGCCGCCGGACAGAGCCAGAAGGGCACGACCATTTCCTACTTTTTTACGGATTTCTTCGATGGATTTCTCTACGAACGCATCCATCTTCCAGTCACCTGCACAATGGCAGACACTGTATACGAAGTTATGCAGCATCTTGGAGCCTTCCTGTGTATGAAGTACCTCCGGATGTGCCTGGATGCCGTACCAGCCTTTTTCTTCATTTTCCATACCTGCAATCGGGCAGACCGGAGTATGAGCTGTCACACGGAAACCTTCCGGCGCCTTGGAAATATAGTCGGTATGGCTCATCCAACAGATGGTCTTCGGGGATACACCCTCATACAGCTTAGATGTTGTGTCTACCTCCACCTCAGTCTTTCCGTATTCGCTGACCGGTGCTGTGGCAACCTCGCCACCTAACAGGTAGGACATCAGCTGTGCGCCATAGCAGATACCCAGTACCGGGATTCCCAGATCAAAGATTTCCTTTGAACATCTCGGAGATTCCTCCTTGTATACACTGTTCGGTCCGCCGGTGAAAATGATACCCTTCGGGTTCATCTCTTTGATTTTTTCCAGCGGCAGGGTGTAAGGATGAACCTCACAATATACGTTACACTCTCTTACTCTTCTGGCAATCAACTGATTGTACTGTCCGCCAAAGTCCAGTACAATGATCATCTCTTTCTCCACGAGTATTCCTCCTATAATTTTATGCTGCGATCCGTACTTCATCAACTTGTAGCTTCGAATCAACTTCCAGGATTTATGGTCACACGCTTGCACAACATGTGAACTGTAACAGTCATACTGCTGCCGCAGGTAATCGCTCCGTTTCAGCCCCATCGCCGCCAATCGAAAAATAACCGGTCGCAATCTGTTCAGCAGCTATACCACGTTCTCTTCCTGTCAATTCCTGTAACTTTTATTATAAAATACCCGGCAATTAAAGACAAGCCATTTTTACGGTATTTTCAGGCACTTTTTTCAGAAAAATGCTTTTCGATTCAATTCAAGTCGAACATCCGTGAGACTTGGCGCGTGATTCTGGTCAGCGAAGCATCGGCAAAATCCGCTACCAGTATGATATCGTACGGAATTTTCAGTGCAGAAAATTCCTATCCGCAAGTAAAAATGCATATTCTATGCAGAATCACTGCGCATCCTCGCGGAGCGTTTATCTCAATCGGAGACCTAACTCCCACTGAGACAAATTTGTTATTACTCGCCACCTAAAGAGGTGGGGGCTTCTCAACTGAGAGCAAAGGATGAGAATTATTATACTATTTGCATTGTGCAGATATGCACACCCTGCGCTTTCATCTCGGTAATTGAATTGCCGAGGATTCCCGCTTATTGTCCTAAACATTTAAATATTTCTTCACATACTTCCCCGTATACGATCCCGGCGTCGCTGCCACCTCTTCCGGTGTTCCTTTCGCAATCACGGTTCCGCCGCCCTCGCCGCCTTCCGGTCCGATGTCGATCAGGTAGTCAGCAGTTTTGATGACATCCAGGTTATGCTCAATGACAACCACGGTATTTCCACCATCCGACAAACGTCTTAATATCTCAATCAGACGGTGTACATCGGCAAAATGAAGTCCCGTAGTCGGTTCGTCCAGAATATAGATCGTCTTGCCGGTTCCACGCTTGCTCAACTCTGTCGCCAGCTTGATTCGCTGTGCCTCACCGCCGGACAGCTCGGTGGACGGCTGTCCCAGGCGGATATAGGAAAGTCCTACATCGTAGAGTGTCGCAATCTTCCGGTGTATGGAGGGCACATTTTCGAAGAATTTCATTGCCTCCTCGACCGTCATATTGAGGACATCATAGATGCTTTTCCCTTTATATTTGACCTCCAGCGTTTCCCGGTTATAGCGCTTGCCGCCGCAGACCTCACACGGCACATAGATATCCGGCAGGAAATGCATCTCGATCTTGATGATGCCGTCGCCGGAGCACGCCTCACAGCGCCCGCCTTTTTTATTGAAGCTGAAACGTCCTTTATTGTAGCCTTTTGCCTTGGCATCCGTAGATGCCGCAAACAGATCCCGGATCAGATCAAATGCCCCCGTATAGGTTGCCGGATTGGAACGCGGCGTCCGCCCGATCGGAGACTGGTCGATCGCGATAATCTTATCGAGCTGCTCGACGCCCTCGATGGATTTATGTTTTCCCGGAATCGTATGTGCCCGGTTCAGCTTCTTTGCCAGCGCTTTATAAAGAATCTCATTGACAAGTGAGCTCTTTCCCGAACCGGAAACGCCGGTGACGCAGGTCATCACGCCCAGCGGGAATTTGACGTCGATATTTTTAAGATTATTTTCCGCTGCGCCTTTTACCGTCAGCCAGCCAGCCGGTTTTCTCCGCTCGGACGGCACCGGAATCTGAATGCGCCCGCTCAAATATGCGCCGGTGATCGATTTTTCATTTTTCATAATCTCTTCCGCTGTGCCGATCGCCACGACCTCGCCGCCGTGTTCGCCCGCGCCCGGACCGATGTCCACGATACAGTCTGCCGCGCGCATCGTATCCTCGTCATGCTCAACCACCAAAACTGAATTTCCCAGATCCCGCAGGTGTTTCAGGGTATCCAAAAGCTTGTCGTTGTCCCGCTGGTGAAGTCCGATACTCGGCTCGTCCAGAATATATGCCACACCGACCAGACCGGAGCCGATCTGGGTTGCCAGGCGGATTCGCTGCGCCTCGCCGCCGGACAGCGTGCCAGTCGCACGCGACAGGGAAAGGTATTCCAGACCGACATTGATAAGGAAGCTGATCCTCGCCCGAATCTCTTTCAAAATCGGCGCACCGATCGCCTGCTGCATCGGCGTCAGCTCCAGCGCATCGATAAATTCGCGGAATTTGACGATCGACATATCGGTCGCCTCGAAAATATTTTTCCCGCCAACCGTGACTGCCAGAGATTCCTTCTTTAATCGCTGCCCCTTGCAGGCTGGACACGGCGTGATCCGCATAAATGTCTCATATTCCGCCTTCATTGAATCAGAGAACGTCTCACGGTATTTGCGGTTCATGCTCTGAATCAGCCCCTCAAAGGCAATATCATAAATTCCCTCGCCACGCTGTCCACGGTAATACACCTTCACAACCTTGCCGCCGGTTCCGTAAATTAAAATATCATGGATCTCCTTCGGATAATCTTCAAACGGGGTATCCAGACTGAAATCGTATTCTTTTGCCAATGCATTTAAGATCGCGCCGGAAAAGCTCGTTTTGTCCGTGCAGGACTGCCATCCCATCGCCGTGATCGCACCCTGATTGATGCTCAGGCTCTTGTCTGGAATCATCAGATCCTCGTCAAACTCCATCTTATATCCCAGACCGAAGCAGTCCGGGCACGCACCAAATGGGTTGTTGAAAGAGAAGCTGCGCGGCTCGACCTCATCCACGCTGATACCGCAGTCCGGGCAGGAAAAATTCTGGCTGAACGTCAGGGTATCGTGCTTTTCTTCGCCGTTTTCATCCCGCACCGCCATATCGGTCAGCATCAGACCATTGGAGAGACCCATGACCGTTTCAATCGAATCCGAAAGGCGTTTCTCAATCCCCGGCTTGACCACCAGGCGATCGACCACAATCTCAATATTGTGCTTGATATTTTTATCCAGCGTGATCTCCTCGGAAAGCTCGTATAAGCTGCCGTCCACCCGCACACGGACATAACCGCTCTTCTTTGCCTGCTCCAGCACTTTCTCGTGGCGTCCTTTCCGCCCGCGCACGACCGGGGCAAGAAGCTGGATCTTTGTGCGCTCCGGCAGCGCCATGATCTGATCAACCATCTGATCGACCGTCTGGCGGCGGATCTCACGACCGCACTTCGGGCAATGCGGAATACCGATCCGTGCGTACAAAAGACGCATATAATCATAGATCTCCGTCACTGTGCCGACCGTCGAACGCGGATTCCGGTTCGTCGATTTCTGGTCGATAGAGATCGCCGGGGACAAGCCCTCGATGCTCTCGACATCCGGCTTTTCTATCTGACCTAAGAACTGACGCGCATAGGACGACAGGGACTCCATATACCGCCGCTGCCCTTCGGCATAGATCGTGTCAAATGCCAGAGATGATTTACCCGAACCAGAAAGTCCGGTCAGGACGACCAGCTCATTTCTCGGAATATCAATGGAAATGTTTTTCAGATTGTGCTCATTGGCACCTCGTATCTTTATATATTGCTTCGCCATATCTGTACCTCAATTATCATTGACTCTGCTCTGTTTTATCATGTCGCTGCTGACTTATTTTATAGTCATTATAGTCACAGTCTTCCCTGTAATTATGCTTAGTATAACACATTCCAAAAGTCTTTGCAAACATTTGTTCTGTTTGATAAAATTGAATCAGCTAAACATAGATATTCCTTGGGAATAGAAGTCAAACTTTTCATCAATTCTAATACAAAAAGGGCACCTCCGCCCGACTCCAAACCTAACATGGAGGCCAGACAAAAATGCCCTTTCGCCCTATTTCATTTTTTCACGCATTCATTTTATTTCACGTTTTTTCGTTCCCCGAAGATACACCAGCCAGTACCCGCCTCCAATCACCAGCATCCCGCCGAGCATATTTCCGATCGTAGCCGGAATCAGATTATTGAGAATAAAGGTTCCGATCGTCAGCCCTTCCGCTGCCAGACCGTACTCACCCATGATCATCAGCCCCGCCGGGATGTAAAACATATTGGCGATGCAATGCTCGAAGCCGCAGAGAATGAAAATCGCCACCGGCGGATAAAGCGCCAGAATTTTGCCAGATACCTGCTCGGAGCTCATCGCCGCCCAGACTGCAATACAAACCAGCACATTACAGAGGATCGCACGGCACAGCACCTCCGGCAGAGTCAGGGTCACCTTGGAAACGGCTGTATTCAGAAGAACCTGCGCCAGATCTCCGCCGTACAGGCTTGGAATATGCCCGTAGACAAATAAAACCGCCACAAAGATCGCGCCAATCAGATTTCCCAGATAAACAAACAGAAGATTTTTAAACAGCCCGCCCACGGAAATCCGTTTCTGCAGCGCCGAGATCGTCATCAGGCAGTTCCCAGTGAAAAGTTCCGCCCCGGTGCAGACCACCAGCGCCAATCCTGCCGGGAATACGAGTGCCGAAGCAATCCGCGATGCCGAGGCATTTGTCATTGCTGCCGAGGCAACCGAAGCCCCCGCGCCTGCCAGCGCGATGAACATTCCGGCGAAAAAGCCGAGTATCAGCATATGAGACACCGGAAGTTCCGCCTTTTTTCTGCCCGTCTCCACATAATTTTCTGCAATCTGTTTCGATGCAACCATAGATTTTCCTCCCATCAGCCTTTCTATGTCCGAAATTCATTTTTCAAATTCTTCCTTTTATCTTCTGAATTTCCGAACCTGCCACATCGTTTTATAACCTTTCCTTCCATTTCAAACAGAAAAAGACGGTTTTCGTCCGATCTTTCTATTCTATCCCTTTAAAATCTTTGACAAACAACCGTCTTTTCTATTATTTCTATATCATTTCTGATGTCGTCCTATCATCTCAAGCCGCCATCTGACATCACCTATCAAGGGCTTCCCTTATTATTTCATGTAACTACTTTTTGTAGCCCTCCCACAAATCCTATAAGTTCCCCTTCATTTTCCTACCGTTCCTCCCGGAAATAATTCTCACCCAGATGCGCCGGAATATGTGCACCCTTATTCTTACGCATCGATGCAATCACCAGCACGAGGGCAGTGATAATGAATGGAAGTGCATCGAAAAATGCCGTCGGAATTGCATACGTATTTTTCGGCACATAGTATTTCAGCACGCGCAGCGCACCGAAAATAAAAGAACCGTAAATAACATTGACCGGCTTCCATGCCGCGAAGATAACGAGGGCAACGGAGATCCAGCCAAGACCGCCGACGCTGTCGCGCAGCCACACACCGCCGTTGATGATCATGGAGCAATATGCACCGCCGATGCCGCAGATGGCACCTGAGAGCAGGATATTGATGTATCTCCACTTCGTAACTTCGATTCCCACTGCGTCCGCTGCACCCGGATTTTCGCCGATCGCCTGTACATTTAAACCAACCTGTGTCTTATATAAGTAGATACTTGCCGCAATCGCGATGATGATTCCAAGATAAACGAACGGGTTATAGGAAAATAACAATTCTCCGACCACCGGCAGATCACTAAGCCCCGGGATGTGGATGTTACGCATCTGTGCCGTCACCGCATCCGGCAGCTTCAGTGTGCCGTTTTCTGATTTTTCCAGCATAAAGACACCGATAAAATTGGATAATCCGACGCCGAAAATCGTCAGAGTCAATCCCGTTACGTTCTGATTTGCCATAAATGTGACAGTCAAAACACCGTAAATCAATGCCGACAGCATTCCAGCCACCGCCGCAGCTAACAGCGCCGCAACAAAGTTATCCGTCTGATAGCCGACCATGAATCCGGCACATGCCCCGATCGACATCATGCCCTCGACGCCCAGATTCAGATGTCCGACTTTTTCACTCAGAATCTCGCCAACCGTACCAAACAGGAAAGGCGTACCCGCCAATACAGCCGCCACCAGAAATTTAATTACGATCTCGCTGCTCATGCGCGTGTACCTCCTTTTCCGCGAAATACAAATTGATACCGTATAAACAGTTCACATCCCAGAATGAAGAACAGGATGATTCCCTGCAGCACATCCGCGCAGTCCGAGGACAATCCGAATGAAGACTGAACTACGCTGCTTCCTTTTTCCAGCACGCTGAACAAAAAGGTAACCAGCAGAATCACAGGCGGATTCAACTGTGCCAGCCATGCCACGATGATCGCCGTAAATCCGACACCTCCGGCAACTGCCGTCGTCAGAGTGACATCCGAACCGGTCGCCTGCACCATGCCGCCGATGCCGCAGACAGCGCCGGACAGAAACATCGTCCGCAGAACCACTTTTTTTACATTCATGCCGGCATAGCGGGCTGTCTCCTGGCTTTCTCCCACGACGCTGATCTCATATCCCTGCTTGGAACGATTTAAGTAAACCGCTATCACTACCACAAGAATCAGCGCAATCACCCAGCCGAACTGGATGCCGAACACCTTATCGAGCGCCGCATTCTTATTGAAACGGGCAATCTTCGCATATCCCTGGGAACCTGGGTCACGCCATGCGCCCTCTCTCAAAAATACGATGACATTCAGCGCGATATAGTTTAACATCAGCGTAAACAGCGTCTCGTTCGTATCATACCGGGTCTTAAACCACGCCGGAATGAGTCCCCACAGACCTCCGCCGATCGCGCCTGCCAGAAACATCACGATCACCAGCAGCCAGTGATTCCAGTTTGCATGGAACAGGGCAAAATACGAGGCAAAAATACCGCCCATAATGATCTGTCCCTCAGCTCCGATGTTCCAGAATTTCATTTTAAATGCCAGCGTCACGCCCAGCGACGCAATCAAAAGTGGAATCATGATTTTGACCGTCGCCTGTATCGCCATCTCGCTTCGCAGCGCTCCGGTTACAATCGTCTGATAAATGACAAATGGATTCTGCCCAATCAGCAGGATAAAGAATCCGCCTGCCACCAGAGCCAGCACGATCGCCTCCAGACGGAGGATCAATGTTTCTCTTTTTCCAAGTTCCGCCTTTTTTACAACGCGGATCCACGGTTCTTTCATGCCTGTTCCTCCTTCTTTTCGGATGCCATACTCTTATCCAGCCCCAGCTCGCCCGCCTCGGTACCGGTCATCATCAGTCCCAGCTGTTCTTTTGTGAGCTTCTTCGCATCCACGATACCCGTGATCTTTCCATGGCAGAGTACCATGATCCGGTCTGAAAGCTCCAGAAGCACATCCAGATCCTCTCCGATATAGACAACCGCCACGCCCTTTTTCTTCTGCTGGTTCAGGAGATCGTAAATCAGATAGGAAGAATTAATATCAAGCCCTCGCACCGGGTAAGCCGTGATCAGCACCTGCGGGCTCGACTCAATCTCACGTCCCAAAAGTACCTTCTGGACATTGCCCCCCGACATCATACGCACCGGCGTATCAACGCCCGGCGTCACGATTCCCAGTTCTCCGATCAGGCGTTCTGCCATCTCCCTCGCCGGTTTCCGGTCTACAAACAATCCTTTCCCTTCCGAATAGGACTTGAGCAGCATATTATCAACCATACCCATTGAAGCAACCAGTCCCATGCCGAGACGATCCTCCGGCACGAAACTCATACTGATTCCGAGGCGGATGATCTCCGCCGGAGTCTTACCGATGATATTTTCCTTACGGTACAAAATAGCGCCCTTTTTCGCGTCCATCAACCCGGTCAGCGTCTCGCAGAGTTCTTTCTGGCCGCTTCCGGCAACACCGGCAACGCCCAGAATCTCGCCTGTTTTAATCTCAAAAGAAATATCATCCAGCGCCACGCCGCCGTCACTCTTATCGACGGTCAGATCGACAATCTTCAAAATAGTCTCTCTCTTCTCCATCTCCGGGCGCTCGATATTCAAGCTGATTGGTCGTCCAACCATAAGCTCCGTAAGTTTCTTCTCATCACATCCGGCAGTTTCCACCGTCTCGATGCTCTTTCCTTTTCGCAGAATCGTGACACGGTCACTGATAGAAAGGACCTCATTTAATTTATGGGTAATAATAATAATCGCACAGCCCTGTTCCCGCATCCGGCGCAGGATTTTAAACAGCCGCTCCGTCTCCTGCGGCGTCAGGACTGCCGTCGGCTCGTCCAGAATCAGGATCTGGGCACCTCTATATAATACCTTCAGGATCTCGACCGTCTGCTTCTCGCTGACCGACATGTCGTAGACCTTTTTCTCCGGTTCAATTTCAAGTCCAAATGACTGTCCAAGCGCTTCAATTTTTTCCCGCAACGCCTTTCTTCCCAGCCGTTTTCCCTTGGTTCCCAGCACGATATTATCCATCGCACTGAACACATCCACCAGTTTGAAATGCTGATGAATCATACCTATTCCTAAATTTCTCGAATCTACCGGCGAATTTATGGAGACTTCTTTTCCTCCAACCAGAATCGAACCGGCATCTGGGTGGTAGATACCGGAAAGCATGTTCATGAGCGTTGTCTTACCGGAACCATTTTCTCCCAAAAGTGCCATAATCTCGCCGTACCGGACGGTCAGATCAATCTTATCGTTCGCCACGACGCTTCCGAATGCTTTCGTGATCTGCCTACACTCAATGGCATACTGTTCTGTCATATCGTCACCTCAAATGAATATTTAACCAATTTTTTAATCAATTTCCTAAAAAAGAAAAAAGAGGTGCCGCAAATGAAAATGGATCCATTTGAAGCTGCCTCCTTTTATCTGTTATGTACAATTCCGTGATTATTTCTCTACGATGTTCTTGAAGTACCAGTGGATATTGCCTGTGATATCTGCATCAGACATATGCTCGCCCTCGGTGCCAACGGTGGTTCCGTCGTTGCACTCGATCACGCCGTCAAATACATCCCAGTCGCCAGACTCGATCTTCGCACGTGCCTCGTCGATCTTCTCCTGCGTACCATCTACGCACAGGTCAGATAACGGGGAAATGTCTACCAGACCTTCCTCCAGACCGCCGAAGTAGTTCTCGCCTGTCCATGTACCATCAATCAGATCCTGTACAGCTTTGGTATAGTATGCGCCCCAGTTCCAAACGGTGGAGGTCAGAACTGCCTTCGGAGCATCCTTGCTCATATCAGAGTTGTAACCAACACCAAATACGCCAGCTTCCTCAGCTGCCAGCTGCGGGTTCGGTGTATCGCAGTGCTGTCCAATGACATCACAGCCCTCGTTGATCAGGGCTACGGCTGCCTGTTTCTCACCTTCCGGATCGTACCAGCTGTTGGTGGTCTTGATGTAAACGGTTGCATCCGGGTTTACAGAATATACACCCATTGCAAATGCGTCACATCCGCCGGTAACCTCGGCATTGTCCTTGCCCCAGGCGCCGACATAACCGATCTTATTGCTCTCTGTCTTTAAACCAGCCGCGATACCAGTGAGGTAACGGGACTGATAAATCCGTCCAAAATAATTGTTAAAGTTCACACCGTTGGATTTGTAGCCGGTTGCATGGGAGAAGATAACGTCCGGATATTCTTCTGCCAGTGCCTCGCATGCATCCATGTAGCCCCAGCTTGTCGCGAAGATAATCTGGCATCCTTCCTCGACACACTCGCGCATTGCTGTCTCGATGGCAGTCTGATCATCGTCCGCTACGTTGTTCTTGCGGATAATCTGATCATCCTCCAGACCAACGGCTTTCTGCATCGCTACTATACCCTGATCATGCGTATAGCTGTAACCGGAACCATCCGCCGGATTTCCAATATGAATCACTCCGACCTTCAGATCCTCTTTAGCAACTGCCGGCATCACGCCCTCTGCTGCCTCGCCTGCTTCTGTGTCTGCCGCGTCAGCTCCCTTTTCCTCCGCTGCCTTCGTATCTGCTGTATCAGAAGACGAAGAAGAACAGCCTGCACACAGAGACAGCGCCATGGCAGCGCTCAGTAACACGCTTACTACTTTTCTCATAACATTTCCTCCTAAGAATGCCTGCGAATGCGGTTCTCTCCCTTTCTCATCGTTTGTCAGAATTCCCTCGCAGAACTTGAAATCCGAAAATAAAACCGCATTCCCGAAAATTTGGATCGATACAGGAAATATTATTGCATATTTACAGACGATTTTCAAGGAATTTGCCTGATTTTTACTGTGATATTTATTAATCTCTTTTCATAAGTTTTACTTATTTCTTTTTCTCTCCTGTAATCCCCCGATATGCAGGAAGGGAACACCGGAGGAATCAGCTGCCAGCATCTTTTTTCGACGCAGACAACACAAAAACAGGCACCAGACATTTCCTTTCAAAATGCCTGATACCTGCTCAGCTCACTGTAACTGATTTCTCTTATAACTTCGGCAAACACGTAACCGTCCACCTTATAATACACGGCTCTGTTTTAAGCCTCTGCCTCGCCATCCTCTTTCTTCTCTTCCAGAATCTTCATAAACTCCTCACCGGTAATCGTCTCCTTATCCAGAAGATAGTCTGCCAGCTCATGAAGCTTATCCTCATGCCCGGAAAGAATAGCTTTCGCTTTCTCATACGCGCTCTTTACCAGCACAATCACTTCCTCATCGACCCTCGCCGCCGTCTCTGCCGAACAAGCCAGGGAAGTATCGCCGCCTAAGTAGGCGTTGTTGACCGTCTCGAGCGCTACCATGCCGAAATGGTCACTCATGCCGTAACGCGTCACCATCGCACGGGCGATCTTGGTTGCCTGTTCGATATCATTCGAAGCCCCAGTCGTGATAGAATGGAAGATCAGCTCCTCCGCCGCACGGCCGCCGGTCAGTGTCACGATCTTGTTGAACGCCTCTTCCCTGCTCATCAGGAAGCGCTGATCCGCCTCCACCTGCATCGTATATCCGAGTGCCCCGGAGGTTCGCGGCACAATCGTGATCTTGTGGACCGGAGCCGAGTGCGTCTGCAGCGCCGCTACCAGCGCATGACCGATCTCATGGTAGGAGACAATCTTCTTCTCATCCCCGGAAACACCGGCATCCTTCTTCTGATATCCGGCAATAACCGTTTCGACACTCTCTTCCAGATCCTGCTGGGACACGGTCTTTCGTCCCATCCGGACTGCCCGCAGCGCCGCCTCATTGACAATGTTTGCCAGCTCCGCGCCGCTCGCACCGTTGGTGGCACGGGCGATCTCATTGTAATCCACACTCTCATCCACTTTAACCTTTTTGCCATGGACTTTCAGAATTGCCTCACGGCCTTTCAGATCCGGCAGCTCTACCGGAATCCGGCGGTCAAAACGTCCCGGACGAAGCAGCGCCGGATCGAGGGATTCCGGACGGTTGGTCGCCGCCAGAATGACAACACCCTTCTTGCCGTCAAAACCATCCATCTCAGTCAGAAGCTGGTTCAGCGTCTGCTCGCGCTCGTCATTGCCGCCCATGCCGGCGCCGTCACGCTTCTTACCAATCGTATCGATCTCGTCGATAAATACGATACACGGCGCTTTTTCATTGGCCTGTTTAAATAAATCACGCACCTTTGCCGCACCCATGCCGACAAACATCTCAACAAATTCCGAACCGGAGATCGAGAAGAACGGAACGTGTGCTTCCCCGGCAACGGCCTTCGCCAGCATCGTTTTACCGGTTCCTGGAGGTCCGACTAACAGGGCGCCCTTCGGTAGCACCGCACCGATCTCCGAATATTTTTCCGGCTTGTGAAGGAAATCAACGATCTCTTTCAGTGCATCCTTGGCCTCTTCCTCACCGGCCACATCCGCAAAGGTGATGCCGGTCTCGGATTCCGCATAAATCTTTGCATTGGACTTGCCGAATGTCATCGCATTTCCGGCGCCGCCCATCTTCTTCATCAGCGAACGCCCCATGAGCTGTCCGATTCCGATAAAAAGAATCAGCGGCAGAATCCAGGTCAGCAGGAAATTGAGAAGCGGAGAAGCCTGTGTATTGATCTCCGCACTGTATTTTACATCTTTTCCATCAAGCAGCTCATACAGGTTTACCCCCGGAATCTCCCCAGTCTTGTAGGTGACATTCCAGGTCTTGTTTTTATCGTCATTTTTCAGCGTATAGACGATCTCATTGTTCGTCGTCACATACACCTCATCGACATTATTCTCTTTCAGCTGTTCACTGAACTGGTCAAACCGCACTTCCTGCGTCCGATCCATCATGGATGGGAAGAGGAAAATGTTTAACAGCATGACAACCAGCATTACCAGTCCATAATAATATAGAAATGATTTTCTGGGCGGCTGCTTTCCGCCGCCGTTCGTGTTCTCTACCATAGATTGTTCTCCTTATTGTGAGTCTGTGACAGATGGTTTCTGTGTTTCCGTCACATCGTTTCGTGATACATTAACATATACCGCATTCCTTGTTATTTGTCAATCCACAATAGTAAATATTTATTTACTTTTTATATTTGTTGACCTTTTTGTCTGGATGTGCTAGAGTACAAGTAAATTGATGTTTCCTTGTTTGCAATTTATGTTTGTGAAATGAACCGCATTTTATTACTTTGATATTTAAATTTGGAGGTTTTCCTATGAATCCAGGCAAAAAAAATTCAAATCTTTTAAAAAACACCGGTATCCACTTCCTGGAGTTTGCACTCGGCTTTCTCTCCCTGGCGAAATGCCACTACCAGCCAAGCCATGATATGAAAGTCAACTCGCTTCCATTTTTCGCCCTGATCGCGCTCGACAGCTGGGCAGATCAGGACTATACCATGTCTGAGCTGGCGGACAAGCTGAGTATCACAAAGCAGCAGCTCTCCCATATGATCAAGGTTCTTGAGGAACGCGGTCTGGTCGAGCGGATCCATGATACAGCCAACCGCCGCCGCGTCTACATCCGCATCTGCGATTCCGGCCGTGAGATGATGAACCAGATGAAGCAGGAAATGCTGTCTTCCACCCTGTTTGGGCTGCGCGCTTACACCCCGGAAGAACTGGCATCGATGGACGAGTGCCTGTGCCGCCTGATGGAATTAATGAAGAAATTCAACTGTGAAACCGATGAACCTGCGAAGAATGTATCCGTATGATAAAGACACCGGAGACACTTTTTTCTCCGCTTTCTTTTAAATCCTGTATAATTGACTTTTGTAACGTCCAGCAGCATTCCGGATTGATTTCTCTGCCATTTCATCCTTTCATCCGTTCCGGTGTGTTCCACGCCTCGGCAGAGTTTTCTTTCTGTGCCAATGGACGTTTCTCAATGATACAGAAAGAAGGTTCCTACATATTATGCCACAAATGATAGAAAATCATATTTTTCCACACGCTACTCATAGCAAGCACACTCTCCCCCTCTCATCCAGGCAAACTTCTGCTGCCATTCCACGCCTTTCCGGTCAAACGCGTGCTGCCGCACCTGCAAAAGCCCAAAAGGCCGCGGACGAATTTGCCCGCTACCTGCTCACGCGCAACCTTGCCGATGAGACACTCCGCGCTTACACTTATGCGGTACGGCAGTATTTTACCTATTACCGCGACATTACCTACCCCAATTTAAAGCTATACAAAATCTTTCTGCTCGAGCACTACAAGCCGCAGACCATCAACCAGCGGATCCGGGCTTTGAATGCCTACCTGGATTTTAAAAAGCTCTATCCCGGGCATCTTCCCATGGTAAAAATCCAGCAGAAAACATATCTGGATCACATGATCAGCGAGGCGGATTATGAATACCTGAAACGCTGCCTGCTTCGGGATGAACGGTACACTTACTATTTTCTCATCCGTTTCATGGCGGCAACCGGCGTCCGGGTCAGCGAGGTGATTCAGTTCCAGGCAGAAGATATTTTCTCCGGCTATAAGGACATCTATTCCAAAGGAAATAACGTCCGGCGCATCTACATTCCACAGTCACTCCGAACCGATACCCTCAAATGGCTTTCCTTTCTCCACAAATCCCACGGTCCCATCTTCCTCAACCGCTTCGGTTCCCCCATCTCTCCAGGCGGCATCCGCAGCCAGCTCAAAACCATCGCCCTCTCCTACCACATGACACCGGAAATGGTACATCCGCATGCATTCCGCCACCGATTTGCCAAGAGTTTTATCGAAAAATGCGGCGATATTTCCCTGCTCTCCGATCTGCTTGGACACAAAAATCTCGAAACAACCCGGATTTACCTGCGTCGTTCCAGCAGCGAGCAGTATGAGATTGTCAACCGGGTAGTCACCTGGTAGAGAGGAGGAAATGAAGCACATATGAATTTTGAAACACTTATTTCCGACTTTGGCATTTACCTTGAAAAACAGGGGCACGCCGCCAGCACCATCCGGGTCTACAGCTGTTCCGTCCGGCTGTTTTTTGCGCATTATAACAGCCTTTCGGTCGAGCACCTGCAGTCGTACCGGCGCTGGCTGCTGGAATGTTATAAGCCATCGACAGTGAATACGCGGATTCTGGGGATGAACCGGTTTCTGGATTTTATGCAAAACAGTGGATTGTTGGATAATGAAAAGGCGAATTTTCAATCACCCATATCCGCCCCCACAGATTCACTCCGCATCACTCCCACAGGTCACTACCGCCTGCGCCCCATCCGGGAGCAGAAGCACACCTACCTTGATACAGTGATCTCCCAGAAAGATTACGACCGGCTCAAACGGCGGCTAAAAAAGGATGAAAATTACTTCTGGTATTTCATCGTGCGTTTTCTCGCCTCCACCGGCGCTCGCGTCAGTGAACTGCGCCAGATCAAAATGGAGGATCTGCAGCTTGGCTATCTGGATCTCTACTCCAAAGGCGGCAAGATACGGCGATTGTTCTTCCCCCGCTCCCTCTGCGGGGAAGCAATCCCCTACTTTGCCTCCCGCGGCATCGACAGCGGCTTTCTCTTCCTGACCCGCCGCCGCACCTGCATCTCCGCACGCGCCATCGAGATGCAGTTAAAAACCATCGCAAAGCGCTACCAGATTAATCCGGCTACGATGTACCCGCATTCTTTCCGGCACCGCTACGCCATCAATTTTTTGAAACGGTTCAATGACATTTCCCTGCTGGCGGATCTGTTAGGACACGATAGTATCGAAACAACCCGGATTTACCTGATGAAATCGAGTCAGGAACAGCAGACGGTGATTGACCGGGTGGTGACGTGGTAGGCACAGGCGTGTGAAAACCATAAAAGGGGAAAGAACTGCCATTTTCCACAATTCTTTCCCCTTTATTATAGATTTATTTTTTCTCTGCCTCCACAATCACGAGCTCATATGGAAGTGCTTCCTCAGCGCTATCGGTTCTAATGTTTTCACCCGACCGTTCTACCGCATTCTCTTTTTTCTCCTGCTTCCCACTGTCCAGCTTTGTCTCAACATTTTGTTCCGCCTTCTTTTCAGAATCTTCCTCCTTTTCTGCTGTTCTACTAATAAGACGATGGGAGATTTCATTTGGTTTTATATATTTGCAATTTTTTTAACAACTTTTCTTTCCAAATAAACATTTTTCAAAACGGAAGTTAGAAGAACCAGATGGATAATAGAAAACGCATAAAGATATTACAGGCATAAAAAAAGCCCGGCAGAAAGAAAATGTGCTATGACATTCTCTCCCTACCGGACTTTTCCTAATATTAAATTTCCTTACAGCACCTTACTCAAAAATGCCTTCAATCTTTCGCTCTTTGGATGCTCGAAAAACTCCTTCGGCTCGTTTTCTTCGATGAAGTTGCCGCCCTCCATGAACATGACGCGGTTTGCCACCTCGCGGGCAAAGCCCATCTCATGGGTAACCACGACCATCGTCATGTGCTCCTCGGCAAGCTGACGCATTACGTTTAATACCTCGCCTACCATCTCCGGGTCAAGCGCAGAGGTTGGCTCGTCAAAGAGCATCACATCCGGATGCATTGCCAGTGCGCGTACGATCGCCACACGCTGTTTCTGACCGCCGGAGAGCTGTCCCGGATAGGCGGATGCCTTTTCCTTTAATCCGACACGCTCCAGAAGTTTCAATGCCTCCGTCTCCGCCTCGTCCTTCGGGCGTCCGAGCAGTTTCATCGGTGCCAGCGTCATATTATCAAGAATCGTCATATGCGGGAACAGGTTGAACTGCTGGAATACCATTCCCATTTTCTGACGGAGTTTGTCAATGTTTGTCTTCGGATCCGTGATATCCGTTCCCTCAAAATAGATGTGTCCGCCGGTCGGTGTTTCCAGCAGGTTCATGCAGCGCAGAAATGTGGATTTACCGGAACCGGATGGTCCGATCACGCAGACAACATCCCCCTTGCGTATCTGGGTGGAAATATTGGTCAGGACCTTTAAATCACCGAACGCCTTGGAAAGGTCATTGATGTCAATTATCACTTCTCCATTTTGTACGTTATCGTTCATTCTTTCTCAGGCTCCTTTCCAGATTCTGTGCAAAGTGGTTGAAGATCATCGTCAGCGCCAGATAAACAGCAGCCACGATCAGAAGCGGTGTCCACGCGTCATACGTTCTGGAACGGATGATATCACCGCCCTTTGTCAGATCCTGCACCGCCACGTAACCGGCTACCGAAGTCTCTTTCAGAAGAACAACAAACTCATTGCAAAGCGCCGGAAGTACGTTTTTAAACGCCTGCGGCATAATAATATAACGCATCGTCTGGACATAGTTAAAACCAAGGCTTCGACCTGCCTCCATCTGTCCCTCGTCGATCGACATGATACCGGAACGGAAGATCTCCGCTACATATGCCGCCGAGTTAAGACCAAACGCGATCACACCGACAAAGACGCCGGCAAATACACGCGATACAAAAATACAGTAATAGAAAATCATCAACTGGATGACAACCGGCGTTCCCCGGATGACTGTCAGATATACCTGGCAGACACCATTTAAAAATTTCATTTTACCGGTTTTGTCGTGAGTCGCACGGACAATCGCAATCAGCAGACCAAGGGCAATGCCGATCAGGGTTGCAAATAACGTGATGATCAGGGTATTTTTCAGGCCCCCTGTCAAATACTGCCACCTGTCATCCTTGATCAGGTTTAAATATAAGGCCTGCTTGAGTTTCTCCAATCCGTTTTCCTCCTTGTAAGATGATATAGACCCGAAAAAGGGCTGCTGCCGAATTTCATCTTTTTCATTCTGCAGCAACCTTTTTCTTAATCAAACAGATGTAGCTTTTTCTGTCAAATTATTCAGCGGTAATGTATTTTGCAACGATCTCGTCCAGTTTTCCAGACTCTTTCAGGTTTGCGATGGATGCGTTGATAGCGTCCAGAAGCTCTGTATTGCCTTTCTTAACTGCGATTGCGTACTCTTCTTCTGCGTACGGTGTTTCCAGAAGCTTTAAGCCGTCATTCTCGTCTACAAATACCTGTGCCGGTTTGTTGTCAATGATAACTGCATCGATCTTGCCAGTGGACAGTGCCTGTACTGCATCTGCGCCCTTGGAAAATCTCTGTACACTCTCCTCGCCGAAATCATCGGTGGAGTAAAGGTCACCGGTGGTACCCTGCTGAACACCGATCTGTTTGCCCTTTAAATCATCCAGGGATTTGATGTCGCTGTCCTCGGTTACGATAACAGACTGAACGCCGGTTGCGTAAGTGTCAGAGAAATCCACCTGGGTCTGACGATCCTCGGTAACAGTCATGCCTGCTGCTGCGAAATCAGCTTTGCCAGACTGAACCTCCGGGATGATAGAATCGAATGCTACGTCGGTGATTTCCAGAGATGCTCCCATATCCTCGCAGATAGCGTTTGCAATATCTACGTCGATACCTACGATATCATTTCCATCGTGGTACTCATACGGTGCGAACTCAGCGTTGGTAGACATAACCAGAGTCTTTCCTGCAAATGCGCTGTCGCCAGCCTCTGCTGCCTCGCTGCCCTCTGCTGCCTCTGCGGTTGTCTCCTCATTCTCCTCTGCGGCTGCGGTTGTCTCTGCCGGTTTGGAAGAGCATGCTGCTAACGATGCTGCCATAGCAGTTGCCATAGCGATTGCTGCTAATTTCTTTTTCATAATAAATTCCTCCTCATTTCTATTCGCTGCTTTTGTATTTTTATGCAGTAAATACGAATATTCTTACTTTTATTACTGTATCTAGGAATACATTATACCGCATTTTTATAAATAATCAAGCCTGAATTCCTGTTTTTTACAGGGTTTTGTATGATTATGCATTCTTTTCCAATTTGTACGGTTCCAGTTTCGGACAGATCTGGTTGTTAATTCTTGGCACGGGAGTTTAATAGTTGCATAATCAGGTTAGTGAAATTTTGAAAGTAAATGAAAGCAGATGACAGCTCGAAGAATGTTTCCGGTTTCCGAACGGATTATCAATTCATAACGAACAGTAAAATGAGAACAATTCCAAAAATGGACAAGGAAGAAAAAAATACTATAGTCTGCAACAGCAACAAAAATCGCTGCACCCCAGCAAATACAAGGGTTACAGCGATTTTATTTTCACTCAACTGCCAAAGACTGGATATATATTTTTTTCAATAATCCAAATTTTTGTTTTTTCTGTGTTTCCTGTTTTCAAACTTCACGTTCTCTCCACAGGCAATATCATTTACTTAGAGAATTTCTTTGAAAAAAATTTTCTTTTTTCTACCAATAACTCAACAAGCACTTGACAACACCTTGATAGTTCAGCGCCTCAGCTAAAAAAACGCATAAAAGCAATCCATTCGTTATAATAGCGTTGACTAGAAACTATAAAACAAGCCCGGCAACCAGGTTGATACGACAGGAACAAACGATACCAGCAGCAAAATAGGTAATGCACCAAAAAGCAAAAATGGAAGAATAGGTTTAATAAGTTTATGAATCGGAACATCACAAACTCTGGAACATGCCATCAGACAAGTAGCCATTGGCGGTGTAATTGAGCCAATACCGATCGAAACAAAAACGATTACTGCTAACTGAATTGTATCAATCCCACATGCAGTAGCAATCGGTGTAAGAAGCGGCACCAGCGTCAAAATAATAACATTTCCATCCAAGAAAAAACCTATAAAAAACAGCAGAAGATCTATTAACAGGATAAGACCAATACGATTATTGGTAATTCCCAACATTAACTCTGCCACCAACTCAGGAATATGGTTAAGTGTCATCAAGCGACTGAAAATCAAAGTCATTGGAAACATTATAACCAATGCCGAAACATCCTTGACTCCCTTAGAAAAAACGCCCATCAATTGAACCAGAGAAAGCTTTTTATAAACTACCACTCCCATGATCGCTCCATATAAACAGGTAATTGCACCTGCTTCTGTCGCTGTAAAAATGCCGCCATAGATACCCCCTAACACAATTACCGGCATTAAAACTGCTACAACAAGCTCTAAAAAAAATCTATTCCGGCTTATAGTCTCACGCGCATTTTTTTCTGATTCTTCTTTAGGCTCATTATCTTCAGTACATGCAGAAACGGATGCAACTGTTTTACCCGCATATTCTGGATGATAATATTTTATATAAATAATCCGATTAATGATCAAATAGAGCCCTGCCCATATTAATCCCGGCACAATCGTAGCCATAAATAAAGCACCAACCGATGCCGAGGACACGGATGCAAAAATAATAGCATTTACATTTGGTGGAATCATAAAGCCAAAAGGACTGGAAGCTGCAATTAATGCCGCTAAATATGCTTTATCATATCCTTTCTTTTCCAATTCTGGCACCATAGCTGTTGACAGTGTATTAGCCGTTGCCAATGCCGAACCGCAAAGGGCTCCAAAAAAGCAGGAAACTACTGGAATTGTGGCCGTCAATCCTCCCTTTACATTATGTAGCATCTTATCCGCTACCCGAATCAGCACATTTGCAATTCCGCTTCGCTCAATCAAAGAACCTCCTACTATAAAAAGCGGAATCGCCAACATAGAAATAGAGTTCAAAATGTAAAACGCATTCGTTGCAAACGTTCCTGTACTTCCAAGCCCCATATATGCCACAAAAAAGGAGCCGCCCAAAAATGCTAACGGAACTGCAACGCCGGAAAAAATCATGAGTAAAATTAATACTGCAGCTATTCCAAATATCATAATGTGCGTAACCTCCTTATAGATTTACAAACATTCACCACATAATAAACCATCATCCCCAAAGCTCCTAAAAATACAGAAGCATATACCCACCACATGCTAAATCCAACAGCTGGAGACACCGTATTACGTTCAATATGTGTCATCATTAAATTAAATGTTAATGGCATAAATAATCCACATATTATAGTAGAAATAATCAAACTAAACAAATGAAGTGCTTCTTTTGACTTTTCCGTCTTACACAGATTCAAGAAGAAATCGACTTTTAGCATATTGTCATCACGCACAACCAGTATTACTCCAAGCCATACAAATACAATAAATAGAATTGTTGGCAATTCCTCATAGCCGTGCATATTAATATTAAATACCCAACGACTGAAGATTGTCAGATTAACCATAATCATCATCACAATCAACAAAATACCCGCTAAATTTCCAACCACAAATTCAACTATATGATCTAATTTTTTTAAAAATTTCACCACGTTCCTCCTCTCTTTAACGGTAAATAAAAAAGCAGGGGATACTACAAACATAGATATCAATCCACTTGCAGCATCCCCCATACCATTAATAATTAAACAGCTCAGATACCTGATTGTATAATTCTTCTCCAATCAGTTCTCTCCACTTATCCGACAGAGAAGCCGCATACTCTTTCCATTGATTCAATTCCTCATCTGTTGGCTGATAATATGTAATTCCTTTTTCATCAAAGAATTTTTCTGCGTCTGCTTTCATATCTTTATAAGATTCATATTCAGCCTCTGAACACGCCCAGGCAGCATCCACAAATATCTTTTGATCCTCTTCGCTATACTGATTAAACTTATCTAAATTCATCATCAAACTATACGAAGTCCACTGAGCTCCAACATATGAATAAAATGGTGCTACTTCATAATAATTTTCAATAATATATGAAGGTATCTGCTGATCCGTAGCCGTAATCAAACCATTCTGCAGCGATGTATATAACTCTCCGTATGGCATAATTGCGATATTTCCCAAACCGCCATAAAATTCGTTAACAATAGCATCTTCATATGTTCGAAACGTTTCATTCGCCAGATCCTTCGGCACTTTAATCAATTTATCTGTCGAAAAGATGTGGCGCTGTAAGCCACTGTTTTGTGCCAAAAGTTTAATTCCATTTTCTTCATAAAGCTTTGTATTAATAGCAAATCCTTCTGCATTCGGATTAGCAAGCTTTTCCCTCACTGTGTCTAAATCAGGTAATAAAAATGGAATTCTTTGCCATGCAAATCTCTTATCTACATTAGACATTCCGGCACCAAAGTTAAAATCCGTCTCCCCATCCTGAATCATCTGAAAGGATTCCGCATCGCTGGCATAACTGGAATACCAATAAATATCTACTACATAACGGCCATTACTATTTTTCTCCACCTCTTCTTTAAATTTCAGTAGTCCATCAGCCCAGGGATTATAATCCGGGGCAACCTCTGGATCTAACGCTGATGTTGTCAAAACAAGATGAGTTGCATCTGAATCTGCTTTCGTAGTTTCTTCCGCTTTATCGCTCTGCAGTGCAACTGTATTATTACCTCCACATCCAACTATAGTTAATGCCATCATTGCTGCCATTGTCGTTGCAATTAATTTTTTCATTGTACTCCTCCTTTTTCAACATCCACCATATTCTTTTTCTGCTCGTTCCTGGCTGATCAAGCCATCTTTCACATCACACTTTAATGCTTTTTTATCTCTCTCAAGCGGATTACCCCAACCTCCGCCGCCACTTGTCTGAATATAGAGTCTATCTTTCTTATAAAAACGCACCCTTGCTTTCGAAGGCAAATGTTCTTCCGTTCCATCAGCTCTATTTACTGTAAAACGAGCTCCTAATGCTGCTTTTCCACCATTCAATCCCCACGGTGCCGTATTAACACGATCAGAGGCAATAAAGCAGTCCACCTCATCTGTCTGGAATTCCAGGACTCGCTCAATTCCAAATCCACCCCTGTGCTTACCAGGTCCTTCAGAATTTGGAGCTAAACCATATCGTATTACCTTAACCGGCATGATTCTTTCAAGAACTTCTACTGGTGTATTTCTGGTATTAGTCATATGCGTATTAACTCCACTGGTTCCATCTTGATCGCACATTCCACCATATCCTCCTCCAACAGTTTCACCATTAGCAAAGAACGAATGTGTTTCTGGATTATAACCACCCAGCTGAATTCCATTCATAGATCCACAAGCAGCCGCACATACTTTTTCTGGAACCACTTGAGCCAGTGCACCAAGCAGTACATCTACCAAACGCTGACACGTAATAGAATTTCCAGAACCGGTAGCTGCTGGATATACCGCATTTACCAAGGAACCTTCCGGTGTTATAACCTCAAAGCGGCGATATGTTCCAGAATTCGGTGGAATCGTGGGATCCGTCACTGCTCGAACAACATAATAAATGCAAGCCAACGCCATCGGACGAACACAATTCAAAGGTCCTCTTACCTGAGGGCATGTTCCCGTAAAATCAATTTTAATATGTGGACCTCCTGTAGTAATTGTTACCTTGATTTTTAATGGCTCTGTTGTAGTAATTCCATCTCCCTCTAAGAAATCCTCAAATTCAAATGTCCCTTTCGGAAGTTTTTCTAACTCTGCTCCCATTCGCCGGTCACAGTAGTTCTCTAACTCTGCAATTGCCTCAAGAACTACTTCTACGCCCATCTCATCACATAATTCCTCAAACCGCTTTTCTCCTACATTATTTGCTGCAATCTGAGCCATCAAATCTCCACTACTTTCGTATTTTGTTCGGATATTAGAGCGAAACATAGCAAAAATCTCAGGATCTACTTTTCCTTCTTTTTTTATCTTTACTGGTGGGAAGCAAATCCCTTCATGGAAAATTTCCGTTGCATCTGGTGTTAACGAACCCGGAACCTTTCCTCCCACATCTACATGATGCGCCAGATTTCCTACAAAAGCTACTAGCTCTCCTTTAAAAAAGATCGGAGAAAAGATAATAATATCTGGCAAATGAGTTCCACCAATGAATGGATCATTGTGCATGATAGCATCTCCAGGTTTCAGTTCTTTTTTGTTAATATGCTTTAAAGCTCCCTTTACTCCCCAAGGCAACACTCCTGAATGAACAGGTATATGCTCTGCCTGTGCAATCGTCTCTCCATTTACATCAAATAACGCACACGAACAATCTCTTCTATCTTTAATATTTGTGGAATAGGCTGTCCGAATTAATGCTGCTCCCATCTCTTCTGTAATTGCAAAAAAGCGATTTCGCATAACTTCCAATGTGATTGCATCCATCTTTTCATTCCTCCTTTTAGTTCTCTTCTAATGCTTCCATCTTCCCAGTCTCATGATTTGCAATCTTCACAACCAAATTCATTCTCTCATCTACTGTCACCTTATCGCCAGGCCCTACTACGGACGTAGCTCCTGTTTCCTCTATGATTGCCGGACCGATAAAGCTGTTACCTGCTTTTAAAGCATCTCGCTTATATACGGCTGTATCCAGCCACTCTCCCATAAAATAAGCTTTTCGAATTTCTTCTGGTTTTGGAAGTTCCTTGCTAATTTCTCCTTTTGAATACAAGTTACTTTTGTCCATTTCCCCAACTACAGAAAGACGCAAACTAACCAACTCCATGGGATCATTCTTCTTAAATCCATAAGAACGCTCATGTGCATCACTGAAATCATTCACAAGCTTATCCCAAACCAGCTGATTCACCGGGCTATTGGGTACCGAAATCGTTAATTCGTAGGCCTGACCAAAATAACGGATATCTATTTTTCTCTCAAAACTTACGCTACTCTCTGATACGCCATCTCGAGCCATTTCTTTTCTTGCTTCAGCCTCTAATTTTTCAAATTTTTCTTCCATATGGTCGAAAGAAACATCTTTTTCATGTTTATGATACGTGCATACTTCATCATATCTAATTGGTGCAACTAATAATCCAAAAGCAGAAAAGTTTCCAGGTGCGATAGGAATAACAACTGTTCCTATATCCAGAGTTCTTGCCAGTTCAACCGCATGAAGTGCTCCCGCTCCTCCATATGGCAGAAGCACAAACTTTCTCGGATCGATTCCTCTTTCTACCGTCATAACTCTAATTGCTCTGACCATGTTGGAATTCGCTACACGAAGAATTCCCTCTGCTACTTCCTCCACTGTCATATTTAATTTTACGGCCAATTTTTCTTCTATCGCTTTCCGTGCAGCCGCCACATCCAGGTGCATTTTTCCACCTAGCAATTTTTCACCCACACGACCTAACACAGCATGAGCATCTGTTACTGTTGGTTCTGTTCCTCCTTTGCTATAACAAACCGGTCCCGGTACTGCTCCTGCACTGCGAGGACCAACCCGAAGCGCTCCGCCAGCATCCAGCCATGCTATAGAGCCTCCTCCTGCTCCAATCGTAGTAATATCTATATGTGGGAATTTTACCGGAAATCCCTCAATCACTCCTTCACCTGTGATACCAATAGAACCATTCTGCACAATTCCTACATCAAATGACGTTCCTCCAAGATCTCCAGTAATAATATTATGATAATCCGTAATCTTGGAAAGAAATTCGGCAGCCAAAACACCTCCAGCCGGACCAGATAATAACGTATTCACACTCTTCTGAGCTGCAATCTGATCGGTCATCATACCTCCAGAAGATTGCATAATAGTCAATGGAGAATTAATCCCATTTTCATCTAATCGTCTACGCAACTGGGATACATATTTCTGCATTCTTGGCTGAACATATGCATTCATAACGGTTGTATTCATTCGTTCAAATTCACGAAACTCCGGCAAAATTTCACTAGATACAGACACTGGAAAATCTGGTGCGATTTCACGAATAACTTCCAACGCTTTTTTCTCATTTTCATCATTCGCATAAGAATGAAGAAAACAGATTGCAATGGATTCCGCTCCCTCTTCCATTAATTCATGAATCGTTTTCTTTAATTCCTCCATATCCAACTGCACCAATACAGTTCCCGTATAATCCATTCTTTCGTCTGCCTCCCGACGAAGATATCGGGGAATTAATGAAGCTGGTTTTCTAGCATGTAAATCATAAAGTTCTGGTCTGCTCTGGCGACCAATATCTAAAACATCTCTAAATCCTTTTGTTGTTATTAATGCTGCTACAGCGCCGTTTCGTTCCAAAAGTGTATTTGTAGCCACTGTCGTTCCATGTGCAACACCCGTCACACAATCTGGTGCTACTCCCAACTCTTCTAAAAGTGCTCTAATTCCGTTCAGAACACCTATACTTTGATCTTCAGGTGTAGAAGGCGTTTTTGCAAAATACACCTTACCATCTTCATTTATTCCGACTACATCGGTAAACGTTCCTCCTACATCTACACCTAATTTCAATTTAGCCATTTTTCATCCTCCTTTATCTCTATCCCTGGTAATAATTTACTTTCGGCATATATTTACTTCCTAGCATCTTATGAAATTCTGGGTATCTTGATTGTTCCGGGTGACGTCCTTTCTTTTCTGTTACATCATTAGCCAGCCATTGTAATGGAATAATGTAAAATAATGGAGTTAAAATTTCATCCATTCCTCCTGGAAGCGAGATAAAACGACCTTTTATTTCAATCTCTTTTTCAAAGCCCTCGTAACCAATAACTGTCACGTGATCCGAATGCTCCTGAGCAAATTGAATCATTCTCTTTATTCGCTCTACTCCAGGTCCCTCGTTTACCAAAAAAATCAAATATGACCACTTTTCAAGACAATGATACGGACCATGCATGTACTCTTCCACATCATATACCTCTACCGGGATTCGCACTCCTTCTAATACCTTAAGAGCCCCTTCTTTAGCTGCAGCTGTTAAAGTACCACCTCCGATAATTGTCACAGATGGAGCAGATTTATACTCCTCCGCAAAATCTTCAATTTCTTCAGATGTACATCTCAAACTTTGCTCCATCCATTTTGGAACTAACGAAATGTCTAATTCCTTACCAGCTAATCCCGCAGCATATAAATACAACATTGCTATAGTCGAAGTAAATCCCTTCGTTTTGGCCCCTACCAGTTCTTCTCCTGTACATGTATCCAAAATCGCCTCAGCACTTTTTCCGCCAGGATTATCAGGCTCGGCTGTTACCATAACGGTTCTAGCCCCATACTCTCTTCCTTTTTCCAAACAATGTATCGTCCCAATACTACGTGCCGTCTGTGAAATTCCTAAAATCAGCGTTTTCTCATCTAGTCGATAATGTGGATAGTAATACAAAAAATCAAATGGGGTAAACACCTGAACCTCTGCATTGAACCATTTTGTAAATGCATATTTAGCCGCAATTGCTGTATGAAGTGAGGTTCCAGAACCAATTAAATAGATTTTATCAAATGGACCTTTTCCCACTATAGAATACACACTATCACACACTTTTTCTGCATTTTGGCAAACTCTTCTAATTGTGTCTGGCTGTTCCAATATACAGCTCTTCATGGTTTGCTTCATTCTATGTATGCCTCCCAACTCTTGTATTTTTCTCTATTTTATTTTTTTACCTGTATATCCTGCTCTTCGATTTTTTTTGAAGCAAAATTAATTGCTCCTAGAGCTCCTGCTTTTCCTCCCAAGTTTGCCAAACAAATATCCGCCTGAATTGGCGTAAGCCTGCCAACCTCCTCTCGAATCCGCTGAATCACAGATCCCATAGAATCAGAAACTCCACCGCCTATTACAACCTTCTCTGGATTTAAAAGACTAATCGTATTGGCTATCGCAACTGAAAAATCACGAACAAATTTGTCTATTACCGGTATTACTGAGGTATCTCCTCGGCTATATGCTGTAAATAATGCTTCTGCCGAACCAACAATTTGATCCAGTGCCGAGCCAGAACATTTTTTTTCTAAAATTCCCTGTTGTCCTAATTTATTAATTTCCCCTTTTTCCACATCAGAACTTTCTAAATAATATCCTAATTCTCCTGCTCTTCCTTGAGCCCCCAATACCAACTGTCCACCACATACTAATGCTCCGCCAATACCTGTTCCCAATGCAATAAACAACATATCATCCGTCTGTTCACCTGAACCTATCCAACGTTCACCTAATGCTGCCAGATTCACATCATTTCCGACATACACTGGAAATGAAAAATATTCATTCATTAAACTTTGCAAAGGAAATTGATTCCACGATAATGCTTTGGCACGCACCACTGTTCCATCTGAATCCACCGTTCCCGGGACTCCAATTCCCATGCCAAATATCATTTCTCGTTTAATTCCTGCTGCTTCTAATGACTCCTCTACAATCTGGACTAATTCCTCAAACTGATTTTTGGTTGGTATTTTTTTTTCGTACACAATATTACCCACCAAATCTGTTATCAAAAACAAAAGTTTTGTTCCGCCAATATCCATGCCAATACAATACGCAGATTTTGGATTAAATCCCAACATAGTAGATGGGCGTCCAACCCCTGATGGAGACATACAGTCTCCATACTCAACTAGGAGCTTTTTCTTAATTAATTCATCTACAATCGCACTAACTGTTGTTTTACTTAAATTTAATGCCTTTGATATCTGTGCACGGCTAATCGGCTGTTTCTCCTTGACCATATTCAGAATCAATGTCCGATTAATTTTTCGTATTAATTCTAAATGCCCTAAATTTCCATTCTTCTCCATATTACACCCCTTACTCACTTAATTAGTTCAGTGCACTTACTAATTCTTTTAAAAATTACCTCTCGTATTAAGCAAGAGGATTTATATATAAAATACACTTTTATTATTCTGTTTTCAATAGGATTTTTCAACAAAATATCTTTATATTTTCGTAAAAATCACCAAAACGCGTTTCACATAATTTGTTTCTTCAGAAAACTAAATGTCATTTTCAAGATACACGTCTATATATGCTGAACTCTTTTTGCAATGCAATTGATAATTCATAAAATCAATTATATCTAACAAAAATGCAATTACAAACCAAAGATGACAGTAACTGTCAACCTGTAACGAATCAACAATTTCAAGAATGTTTTTACTAACCTTCTATATGGTTCCACACATACCCATGCAGTAGAACTTTCAACATTTCCTTATCTCGCTCTTCCCAGGCGGCTTGTACATTCTCCATATCGAACATGGGCATTCTTCGTAAATCTGATATGCTGAAATCTCCCAAGAGCAGGCGTGGCAAAGGCAACTGAAAGAAACGATAGCAACAAAAAACAGGTCCGGACGCACGGAGAGTAATCAGTGTATCTGAACCTAGCTTTTCTATGGTCTTTCCGATGAATAGCTTGGCTGGCTTTTCATTGAAATTTCTTATGCTTTTTTTCGTTGACATTTAATACTGTTCAATGTATCATATAATCAAGAAATGGGTTTGTTACCGTACAGCTATTGCTTAAGCGGGATGCTCGTTTCTTTTTTGTGTTCACCATATCGTCCTGTCATTATTCAAGAATGCCTCGGTGCTCTTGTAGCAAAAAGCAGACGCACCCTTTCTTACGTCCTCGAACATTTTTCCGCATCGATCGCCAGCACAAACATTAATGCATCCAGTGCATATTCCGGCTCATTTACCTGAATCACATACGTGTCCGTCATATGGAACAGCTCTTTGCTGACACTGGCAACCGAATATCCCCTTTGATCGAGGATATTATAATCCCATTCCATAATCGAACCGTCGATATGCCAGCCATTGTAATCAATATTGTAATGCGGCATCAGGAAAGAGAATTCTTTACTCAAGCATCCGATATAGGTGCCTTTTTTATATATCTCAAATTTTGGCAGAAATGTCAGTACACGCTGAACAACCATTCCAATTTCATTGCCGTCTGCATCATATATCACCAACTTATGGCCCCAGGACAACTGGCCTTTTACCACATATACTGTATTGCCAAACTCATCATAAATATCATAACTGTCAAACCACGAAAATAACCGCTGTTTAAATAAAAGCTTCATAAAATCACCTCAAATATCATAATCCGTTCTCTTTTGTCCTCGCCCGGAAACAAATCCGATGTGTCAATCTCATCATAAAACATTAGCTGTTCCTCCGTCATCAGACAACTGATATATTCCTCCGATGGATAATAAAAAAACAGCAGTATCTCTCTCGGATTTTCGTAATAGGACTCATATATCCTGGCAAGAACAGAGTGCAATATCTCTACCGAAAATGGATTGAAAAAATAACACCGGTCCACTTCTGAAGGAAGCTCATAGTTCTCCGCACTGCTTAAGATAAAGGAAGTACGGTTTCCGGACACTGCCGTCTCCTTATTTTCTGCTGCCCCCTGATAAATACGTTCATCGTATTCGATTCCGATTGTTTTACTCCTTGTCTGATAGGACAAGTAAAAACAGACTCTTCCCTTGCCGGTTCCATAGTCCAATAAGGTATTATTCTTCCGAATTAATCCGCTGTTCGCCAACCGTTCCAGAACCACGTATGCCGTCGGTTCGTATGGGTATCGGTATTGATCCGCATGCGAATCATCTCTGCCGCTTGTTCGGATTTTCAGAAATCTATCCCATTGGGTCTCATTTTGGTTCATGGTATATCTCCCGTATCATTTACTCGATTCTTATATCTACAGAATATAGGAAATTGGCGGCGCTTGTCAACTTGCAGCTTTGGAAAGAAAAAAATTGCAAATATGTAAATCTCCCATCGTCTTATTATGGGCAGATCTTGTTGTTAATTCTTGGCAAATCTAATATTTCGTACTATAACTATTCTGTACCGTTTTCTCTGTACTGGGCATCTGCTTCCGTAAAGAGAATGTGCCTTGTCACATTCTCTCGCCGGGCGCGGTCGCTTGCAGCATGATTCACAAGATACGGAACCATTCCTTAGGTTTTATTACGAAAGAAGGCTTTTTATGATTTCCCGTCTACTTACCTTAACTGCCTGGTCCATGACACCGCCCGCAGTCTGGTCTCCCTTTCATTTAGTATTTATGCTGATCGGCATCCCGCTCGCCGCCTTTGCCGCATGGAAATTGCGGACGCGCTCCGAAGCGTTCCGTCTGCATCTGCTCTTTGCCTGCGGTGTTTTTCTGGCATTTTCCGAGGTCTACAAACAGCTTTTTCTCTATTACATAGAAAACAACCGGCACTACGACTGGTGGTATTTTCCATTCCAGCTCTGCAGCCTGCCGATGTACCTCTGCCTGCTGCTGCCCTTTGTTCCGCATAAATATCAACGTATTTTTTGCACTTTTATGTATAATTACAACCTGCTCGGTGCCGTCATGGTGTTCGTCGATCCGTCCGGTCTGATGCACCCGTACTGGACGCTGACCCTGCATGGATTTATCTGGCATATCCTTCTGATCTTCATCGGGCTACTCATCGCCTTTTCCCGCATGGTGCTGCCAACCGCCAAAGGATTCTGGCAGTCTACAGCTGTATTTGCGGTCGGATGCGTCATCGCAACCATCATCAATGTTACCTCACATCCGTATGGAAACGCGGATATGTTTTATATCACGCCGTACTACGCGACCACGCAGATTGTGTACTCCCAGATCGCTGCTAAATTTGGAATTTTTGCCGGAAACACGGTGTATGTGCTTTCAATCATTTTGGGCGCATGGCTGCTGCATCTCGTATTTCAAGTCGAACGTCCGTGAGACTTGGCGCGTGATTCTGGTCAGCAAAGCTGGCATATTCGTTGCTGCTCACTCATTCCGTGCACATCAACGGGATTTTACCGATGCTTCGCATTTCAAATCGGCAAAATCTGCTATCGATACGATATCATACGGAATTTTCAGTTCAGAAAATTCCTATCTGCAATTAAAAGAGCGCCAGCCCCGCATTCACAGCCGGGCAGACGCTCTTTTCTATAATAGCTCAATTAATTCACTGTCACGGTAAAATCCACTGAAACGACTCTGTAACAATGGATTTTACCCTTTTATTTTTATTTACTGAATCTCGCTATGGAACTCCTGCAGGGACTTAACCTCCAGATGTCCGTTCTTCTTGATACTTCTCAGAGCCTGTACGGTAGCCTTTGCTGCTGCCATGTTGGTGAAGTACGGAATCTTCGCCTTTACAGCTGCCTTACGGATGTAGCTGTCATCGCCTCTGCCCTTCTTATCGTTCGGGGTATTGATAATGATTGCCACTTCTCCGTTGGTAATCTTATCTAAAATGTTCGGACGGCCTTCGTTGATCTTGCATACCTTCTCAGCCGGAAGTCCTGCTGCTACCATCACATCACAGGTTCTGCCTGTACCCATCAGGGTAAAGCCACACTCGTAGAAGCCTCTTGCAACCTCGATAAGCTCTATCTTATCCTTGTCATTGACACTCAGGAGGACAGTTCCTGAGGAAGGAAGACGTGTCTGGGTTGCTTCCTGTGCCTTGTAGATAGCCTCACCAACGCTGGTGGACATACCAAGAACCTCACCGGTGGAACGCATCTCCGGTCCAAGTACCGGGTCAACCTCCGGGAACATCTTGAACGGGAATACCGGCATCTTAACACCGTAGTGCGGAATCTTCTTCTCTTTCAGTGCCGGAACCGGTGACGGACGGCCTGTTAAGTAAGAAGTCATGATATCCGTTGCCAGTTTTACCATCTTGATGTTGCATACTTTAGATACCAGCGGCACGGTACGGGATGCTCTCGGGTTTGCCTCCAGCACGTATACTTCGCCGTCCTCGATTGCATACTGCATGTTCATCAGACCTACAACGTGCATCTCTTTTGCAATACGGCTTGTGTAATCACGGATTGTCTCTACCTGATCCTTGGTCAGATTTCTGGACGGAAGGATACAAGCGGAGTCACCGGAGTGGATACCTGCCAGCTCGATATGCTCCATAACAGCCGGAACAAATACGTTCTCGCCATCGCTGATAGCATCTGCCTCACACTCGGTTGCATGATGCAGGAAACGGTCAATCAGGATCGGACGATCCGGAGTTACACCGACAGCTGCTCTCATATAGAAGGTCATCGCTTCATCGTCATGAACAACCTCCATGCCGCGGCCGCCAAGTACATAGGACGGACGAACCATAACCGGGTAACCGATCTTATTCGCAATCTCTAATGCGTCATCAACGGTAACTGCCATGCCTGACTCCGGCATCGGAATCTGCAGTTTATCCATCATCGCACGGAACAGGTCACGATCCTCTGCCATGTCGATGGTTTCCGGAGTTGTACCCAGAATATTGACACCATATTTCTTCAGGTCTGCTGCCAGGTTCAGCGGTGTCTGGCCACCAAACTGTGCGATAACTCCCAGCGGTTTCTCCTTATGATAGATGCTTAATACATCTTCCAGAGTCAGCGGCTCGAAATACAGTTTATCGGAGGTATCATAGTCTGTAGATACGGTCTCTGGGTTGCAGTTAACGATAATTGTCTCAAATCCAAGCTCTTTCAGAGCGATAGCTGCATGTACGCAGCAGTAGTCGAACTCAATACCCTGACCGATACGGTTCGGACCGCCGCCCAGAATCATGATCTTCTTGTTGTCGCTGCACGGACTCTGATCCTTGATGTGATAGCTGGAGAAGTAGTATGCAGAATCCGGTGTGGCACTTACGTGTACGCCCTCCCAGCCTTCTACGATACCTTCTTTGGTTCTTGCATCGCGGATCTCTTCCTCTGTAACGCCTAACAGCTCGCTTAAATATTTATCTGCAAAACCGTCCAGCTTCGCCTGGCGGAGAACCTCAACCGGCGGAACCTCGCCCTTATACTGCATCAGGCTTTCTTCCTCTTCTACCAGTTCTTTCATCTGCTGGATGAAGTAATGTTTAATCTTGGTTAATTCGAACAGCTCGTCTACGGTAGCGCCCTTACGAAGTGCCTCGTACATAATAAACTGACGTTCGCTGCTCGGAACATGCAGCATCGCAAGCAGTTCTTTTTTTGTCTTCTTATCGAAGTCTTTCGCATGACCAAGACCGTAGCGGCCTCTCTCCAGGCTTCGGATTGCCTTCTGGAATGCCTCTTTGTAGGTCTTTCCGATACTCATAACCTCGCCGACTGCCTTCATCTGGGTTCCCAGCTTGTCCTCTGCGCCTTTGAACTTCTCAAATGCCCAGCGTGCAAACTTGATAACGATATAGTCGCCGGACGGAACATACTGATCCAGAGTACCGCTCTTGCCGCATGGAATCTCATCCAGAGTCATACCGGTTGCCAGCATCGCTGATACCAGTGCAATCGGGAAACCAGTTGCCTTGGATGCCAGGGCGGACGAACGGGAGGTTCTCGGGTTGATCTCGATAACAATATCACGGTCTGTCTTCGGATCGTGTGCCCACTGTACGTTGGTACCGCCGATTACCTGGATTGCTTCTACGATCTTGTAGGATTTCTCCTGCAGACGTTTCTGTACTTCTTCCGAAATGGTTAACATCGGAGCAGAACAGAAGGAATCTCCGGTGTGTACGCCCAGCGGATCAATATTTTCAATAAAGCAGACAGTGATCATGTTGTTCTTCGCATCACGGACAACTTCCAGCTCAAGCTCTTCCCATCCAAGGATAGACTCCTCTACCAGAACCTGACCAACCATGCTGGCCTGCAGGCCTCTTGCACACACGGTCTTCAGTTCTTCTACGTTATATACAAGACCGCCGCCTTCGCCGCCCATGGTGTAAGCCGGACGAAGAACAACCGGATAACCCAGTTTATCTGCGATTGCCAGTGCATCCTCAACGCTGTAGGCAACCTCACTTCTAGCCATCTCGATACCCAGGCTTTCCATTGTATGCTTAAACTCGATACGGTCCTCACCACGCTCGATAGCATCAACCTGAACGCCGATTACTTTAACATCATATTTATCCAGAACACCTGCTGCTGCCAATTCGGAGCAGAGGTTCAGTCCGGACTGTCCACCCAGGTTCGGGAGCAGCGCATCCGGGCGCTCTTTTTCAATGATCTGAGTCAGACGGTCTACGTTCAGCGGCTCAATATAAGTCACATCTGCTGTCTCCGGATCCGTCATAATCGTAGCCGGATTGGAATTGACCAGCACAATCTCATAGCCGAGTTTTCTCAGTGCCTTGCACGCCTGTGTTCCCGAATAATCGAACTCACACGCCTGTCCGATAATGATTGGACCGGAACCGATAATCAATACTTTGTGAATGTCATTTCTCCTCATGTTTTCTCCCTCTCATTGTCTGCTGTTTTTTGGCTTTAAAAAAGCGGCCTCCCGGATCAACTAAAAATCAAGCACCCCCGCGGTGCCTTCACGCGCGTCTGTCTGATCTTCCGTCACCCTGACAGCCTCCGCCAATCGCAGCTCTGCCAGACCCCAGTTAGCCATTATCAGCATTATAATAGAAAGCGCTTTATTTGTAAACAAAAAATTTTACAAAAATCGATCTTTTTTGCTTTTCAAATTTGATCTTCTATGATATTATAGTAAAGATATACTGGGGTGTTTATTTTGTCCAAAAGGCAGATTTAGACCCTCTTATTTTCGTTCCTGCGCGAGAATGTGCCAAGGCACATTCTTTTTTATTATCTTGTCCTACGAAAATCCTACGAAAAGGAAAGGGGTTATCCATTATGAAAAAAGTTGTCATCATCGACGGTCAGGGCGGACGCATGGGGCGCGCTCTCGTAGAAGAAATCCAGAAACTCTGTCCCGGACAGCCGCTTCTCGCGCTCGGTGCCAACACCACTGCCACTGCCGCGATGATGAAAGCCGGAGCTGCCATGGGCGCCACCGGAGAAAACCCCGTTCTCGTCGCCTGCCGCGATGCCGACCTAATCATCGGACCAATCGGCATCGTCATTGCAGACTCCCTCTTAGGAGAAATCACCCCCGCCATGGCAGCCGCCATCGGACAAAGCCGCGCCCAGAAAATCCTGATTCCTGTCAGTGGAAGCTCCTATTGCCGCCATATTTTAGTAGGAACACAGAATTTACCAATGAATGAATATATCCATTTGGCGGCAGAGGAAGCAGCTGCCTACCTGAATCATATTTAAAAAATGCACGAAGCTGAACTCTCATCGTTCCGCTCCGTGCATTTTTCTCCCGGTCTCTTTATCCTTCAAAACCTGCATCTTCAACTCATCCACCCCGGAAAATTTCATCTCCGGCCGCATAAAATCTAAAAAATGAACCTCTATCTTTTTCCCATACAGGTTTTCATCCAGATCATAGATATATGTCTCCGCCCCCGCTGGTCGTTCTCCGGCAATCGTCGGTTTTTTTCCAATATTCGTGATACTTCCATAAGAAGCACCATCAATCACCGTCCGGGAGAGATATACCCCGAACGCCGGAAGATGTTTCTGGATTCCCGGCAGGATATTCGCCGTCGGAAACCCTAGGGTGGAGCCTAAATGCTCCCCGTGTACCACCTGTCCGCTGATCCGGTACTCGTATCCCAACAGTTCATTCGCCTTGCGGATATTTCCCTTCGCCAGCTCTTCCCGGATATAGGTGCTGCTGATCTCGCGATCGCCGTCCATCGCCTTTTCAACGATCGACACCTCATATCCATATTTCGGTGCCAGTTTCCGAAGCAGTTCAGCATCGCCCTTCCGCTGGTAGCCAAAATGGCAGTCCGGACCGGACACGATCGCCTTTGCGCCCATCTTGCCGACCAGAATCTCGGCAACAAACTGTTCCGGGTCCATATGTGCGACTTCCTGGTTGAACGGATATTCCACCAGATACTCCACCCCCGCCTCGCGCAGGTTCTCCTCGCGCTCCTCGTTGGTCGTGATCATCGTCTGCAGCTTTCCCCGGATCAAGGTTCCCGGTGCCGTCTCAAAGGTAAACACCGCTGGTTTATATCCTTTTTCCCGATACCGCATCACTTCCCGCAGCAGCTTCTGATGTCCTCTGTGAAGGCCGTCAAACTTACCGATCGTGACCGCAGTCGGCTCTTTTATCTGAAATTCTCTGGTTCCGGCAAAATACTGCATCTTACTCTCCTCCCAGAAAGATCTTACGTGGTTTCCATTGTTTCTTCTCCGGCTGATAGGCATAGAGACCGATAAACTGGTTCGCGCTGTCATAGACGCGGATGATTCCAGAATCCGGAAGTACCATCTCTGAGTTTCCATCCGCAGAAACCTGGTGTTCAGCCAAACTGCTTCCGATCTGCACTAAGCAGCCGTCTCTCGATCCCAGCCCCTTCGGGAATGGATTTCCATTCTGCAGAAGCTTATCCAGCACTTCGCTCTCCGACACATACGCCGGGCAGTCCTCAAACATTCCATCCACCGGCACGATCCTAGCCTCGATCTGACCGGCTTTCGCCAGCGCTTCCACCTCGGACAGGCGCAGGCTGTCCCCGATCGCAAATCGATCGACGCGGGTGCGGATCAGTTTTTCCATACAGCCGCCGCATCCCAGCTTTTCACCGATGTCATGGCACAGGGTACGGATGTAGGTTCCCTTGGAACAGGTCACGGTCATCGTCACACGCGGCAGTTCCACCGCATCTATCTGAAGATCATAGATTTCCACCGGACGTGCTGCCCGCTCTACCTCTTTTCCGGCTCTCGCCAGCTCGTAGAGCTTCTTTCCGTTGACCTTAAGCGCCGAATACATCGGCGGTACCTGCATATACGGACCAACAAAGCTCTCCGCCGCCCCGCGGACTGCCGGTTCTGTCAGCTGTTCCGTCGGTTTCTCCGAAAGAATCGTTCCTGTCGTATCCTGCGTATCGGTTTCGGTTCCCAGCAAAAGAACTGCCTGATACGTCTTTCTCTTATCCGTCAAAAGGTCGCACAGCTTCGTGCCCTTCCCCAGACATACAGGGAGTACGCCCTCCGCTGCCGGATCGAGCGTACCCGTATGACCGATCTTTTTCTGTCTCAAAATGCCCCGGAGCTTCGCCACCACATCGTGGGACGTAAACCCCGGTTCTTTATAAATGTTTATCACACCGTGAAACATAAAATCTCCTAAAAAATCAGAACTATTACCGTCCATGCGCTGTGCACCTGAAAGCAGGCAGCGCAATCAGCAACAGAACCTCCTATTCCTCCCTACGGGCATCCATCTGTTTCTCAATATGTCCCGTCAGGTTGTTGATCACATCCCTCGGATGTCCCTGCATCGTGCAGCCCGCCGCGTGGATGTGTCCGCCGCCGCCGAAATACGCCGCCACCTTGCTCACATCGACATAGTCGTTGGAACGAAGGCTGACCTTGTACTCGTTGAACGCCTTTTCATAGATGAAAATGGCACATTCCACTCCTTCGGTAATCCGGAGCTGATCGATAATGCCATCCAGATCGTTCGTATCGACACCGTAAAACTCCATTTCTTTCTGGGAAACCACACTGAAAATACATCTTCCATCCAGAATCCGTGTACTGCCAAGCAGCGCTTTTCCGAGAATCTGGTTCTGTGCGTAGGTCTTGCGGTAAAAGCTGTCGTCGATGATCTTCGCCGCGTTCACGCCTTTTTCCATCAGCGCGCCCGCGATTTCCATCGTTTTCCGGGTCGTTGAATTGTACTTAAATACACCTGTGTCATGCACAATTCCGGTATAGAGACACTCTGCCGCCTCCCTGCTGATCTTTGCCTCATCAAGAAGCGTGTATAACACTTCGCTGCAGGAGCTTGCGTCCGGAATGATGTAATTTTGTTCTGCAAATCCTGTATTGGTTCTGTGATGATCGATACAGAGTGTCTTGGCGGCGCTGTCAAAATAGACCGCGTAGGCGCCCAGACGCTCTTTGTCGCTGGCATCCAGCGTAATGCACAGATCAAACTGTTTTTCCGGCACAATCTCGGTATGAATTTTCTCAAAATCATTCATATAAGAAAATTTAGCAGCCGGATGGTCGAGAAACAGTTCTGCCTCTATCTGCGGATAATTCTCCCGCAGATAGTTAAGCAGTCCCAGAGTCGTTCCGATACAGTCCCCGTCCGGATGGATGTGACCAAGCAGTACGATGTGCTCCGCCCCTTCCAGTGACGCCTCTAAGATATTTTTACTCATTTTCTTCCTCATCTCCCGATTCTGAGTCTCTGAGGTTTTCAGTTACTTCATCGATCAGGCGGGTCATGTGTACACCGTACTCAATCGACTGATCGAGAATAAATGTAATTTCCGGCGTATTCCGTAAATTAATGCGTTTTGCAAGCTGGGTGCGGACAAATCCGACAGCACTTTTCAGTCCCTGGATCGTATCCTTCGCCGCTTCCTCGTTGCCTAACACGCTGATATACGCCTTGCAGTACTTGAGATCCGGAGTTACCTCCACGGAGACAACCGTTGTCATCGGATGAATCCGCGGATCTTTCAGCTCACGGCTGATGATGGAACTCAGCTCTCTCTGTACTTCACTGTTAATTCTTGTATTTTTAATGCTATTTTTACGCATGAATCCCTCTGCCTTTCTAGCGCGGAACCTCTACCATCGCATATGCTTCGATCATATCGTCTTCCTGCAGATCGTTGAACTTCTCAAATACAAGACCACACTCGTATCCGGAAGCAACTTCCTTCACGTCGTCCTTGAAACGCTTTAAGGATGCCAGCGGACCATCGAAGATCTGCTCGCCGTCACGGGTAATACGTGCCTTGCAGCCTCTCTGGAATTTACCATCCAGGACGTAGGAACCAGCGATAGTACCAACGCCAGAAGCCTTGAAGGTCTGACGTACAACGGCGTGACCGATTACCTGCTCCTCGTAAATCGGGTCAAGCATACCCTTCATCGCTGCCTCGACATCCTCGATTGCCTGATAGATGACGCGGTAGAGACGAACGTCTACTTTCTCACGCTCTGCGATGGACTTCGCGGTTGCGTCCGGGCGCACATTGAAACCAATAATGATCGCGTTGGATGCGGCTGCCAGACTGACGTCGGACTCGTTGATCGCACCAACACCGCCGTGGATGACCTTGACTACGACTTCCTCGTTGGACAGCTTCATCAGGCTCTGTTTTACTGCCTCGACAGAACCCTGTACGTCTGCCTTGACGATCAGTGGAAGTTCCTTTACATTTCCTGCCTTGATCTGGGAGAACAGATCGTCCAGGGAAAGCTTCATCTTTGTATCTTCAATTAACTTATTCTTGCTCTCAGAGATAAAGGTTTCTGCAAAGCTTCTTGCCTCTTTCTCGTTCTCCGGCTGTACAAATACCTCGCCGGCGTTCGGCACGTCATTAAGACCCAGAATCTCGACCGGAGTGGACGGACCAGCCTCTTTGACGCGGCGTCCCTTATCGTCCATCATCGCACGGACACGGCCGTAGCAGGCGCCTGCCGCGATCGGATCACCGACATGCAGGGTACCTTTCTGTACCAGGACGGTCGCAACCGGACCTTTACCCTTATCCAGCTCCGCCTCGATGACAAGACCTCTCGCATTACGGTTCGGGTTTGCCTTTAACTCTTTAACCTCTGCGGTCAGAAGGATCATCTCAAGCAGTTCCTTGATACCTTCCTTGGTATGTGCAGATACCGGAACGAAGATGGTGCTGCCGCCCCAGTCCTCCGGAACCAGTTCGTACTCGATAAGCTCCTGTTTTACCTTCTCGATATTGGCACTCGGCTTATCGATCTTGTTGATCGCTACGATGATCTCAACACCTGCTGCCTTCGCATGGTTGATCGCCTCGATGGTCTGCGGCATAACACCGTCATCTGCTGCAACAACGAGAATTGCAATATCAGTGGATTTTGCACCACGCATACGCATTGCGGTAAATGCCTCATGTCCCGGCGTATCGAGGAATGTGATCTTCTGTCCGTTGATCTCTACCATGTACGCACCGATGTGCTGGGTGATACCGCCTGCCTCTTTTGCAGTTACATTGGTCTGGCGGATTGCATCCAGAAGGGAGGTTTTACCATGATCGACATGACCCATAACGCATACAACCGGCGGACGGGTTACCATGTCCTTCTCATCCTCTTCTTCCTCTTTCAGAAGTTCCTCGATGACGTCAACCTTAACCTCTTTCTCACAGAGTACGTCAAACTCCATCGCGATCTCTTCTGCCTGCTCGTAATCTACTTCCTGATTGATGGTGACAACCTTGCCCTGTAAAAAGAGCTTCTTTACAATCACAGACGGCTGAAGTTTCATCTTGTCTGCGAGATCCTTGATGGTGATTACCTCCGGGATCGTGATTGTCTTGATCTCCTCAACCTTTGCCTCCTTCTTCTGCGGCGGCTGAACAGCGCTCTTTACGTTCTTTCCGCCTCTTCCCTTGGAGTGCATCTCTTCCTCATGGTCGATCTTGCTATATTTATCGTTCTTGTAATTATTCTTATTCTGCTTGTTGTTCTGCGGTTTCTGTACAACCGGGCTGTCGAAGGATGGCTTCGGAATATTTAAACCGCCGCGTCCATCGCGTCCGCCTCTCTGACCATCACGGCCGCCCTGATAGCCGCCGCTTCTCTGGCCGTCACGGTTTCCCTGATAGCCGCCGCTTCTCTGGCCATCGCGGTTTCCCTGATAGCCGCCGCTTCTCTGGCCGTCACGGTTTCCCTGATAGCCGCCGCTTCTCTGGCCGTCGCGGTTTCCCTGATAGCCGCCGCTTCTCTGGCCGTCACGGTTTCCCTGATAGCCGCCGCTTCTCTGGCCGTCGCGGTTTCCCTGATAGCCGTTTCTCTGGCCGTCACGGTTTCCCTGATAGCCGCCGCTTCTCTGGCCATCGCGGTTTCCCTGATAGCCGCCGCTTCTCTGGCCGTCGCGGTTTCCCTGATAGCCGCCACTTCTCTGGCCGTCGCGGTTTCCCTGATAGCCGCTTCTCTGTCCATCACGGTTCTCCGCTGGAGCTGCGCTCTTAGCCGGCTCTGCGGTCTGCTCTGCACTTGCTGCTGCCGGACGGCTTGCCGATGCGCCGGTCTTGGCTGCGTTTCCTGTATTGGCCTTGCCTGCCGGACGGCTTCCTCTCTGTACGCTGTTCTGCGGACGATAAACCGCTGCAATCCGCTTTTTCGGCGGCTCAGTTGTCTTCTCCGCCTCTTTCTTCTCTGCCTCTAACGGCTCTTTCTTTATATCTTCCACTCGATTTGTTTCCGCCTTTCCTGTATCTGTCTTTGACGCTGTCGTCTGTCTCTTTGCTCCTGCAAGGAAACATCTGACTGCTTCTGCCTGTTCCTCCGTCACCTTGGAAGAATGGCTTTTTACGTCAAAATGATTTTTCTGCAGTATCTCTAAAACTTCTTTATTTGATTTGCCAATCTGTTTTGACAACTCATTAACTCTCATGTTTTGCTACCTCCGTTCCGGCACTGCCTTCCCGTTCTGCATAAGCTCCTAAAAGAGCCCGCCCAGAAAAGCGTTAATCATCTAACTTCTCTCTTAACGCCTTTGCAAAACCGGAATCCAAAACGGCCAGAGACGCTCTCATCTCTTTTCCCATCGCGTGTCCCAGCTCTTCTTTCATGCCGAACTGGTACACGGGAACCTTGTAGTATGCACATGAATTTTCAAACATCTTTTTTGTATTATCCGACGCTTCTTCTGACACGATCACCAGATACGCTTTTCCACTCTTGATCGCTTTCTCGGTCATGAACTCGCCGCTTGCCGTCTTACCGGCGCGCGTCGCCAGTCCCAGAAGATTCAGCACCTTTTTACGATTCTCCAAACTGCTCCATCTCCTTTTCCAGCGCCTCATAGACTTCCTTCGGAATCGCCATCTTGAGCGACCGCTCCAGTCCTTTGCTCTTTACCGCCTTTTTCCAGCAGTCCATCGAAGGACAGAGGTAGGCGCCGCGTCCATTCCTACGGCCTGTCGCGTCAATCTCGATCGTATCGTCGGCTGTCTTTAAAACGCGGATCATTTCTTTTTTGCTCTTCATTTCTCCGCATCCGATGCACTGTCTGAGCGGCACTTTCTTTGCTCCCACTGTCTATCACTTCCATTTCTGTCAAATCCCGGTTCTGCTGCTTTCTTTCTGCCAAATCTGCTCGTTCCGCCCGAAATCAGCATCCCCGCACATTATCTGTCAGGATTATTCCTGCTCCGCTGCCGGCTCTTCTGTGCCCTCAGCCGCCTCATTTTCTGTTGCCTCGGCTGCGTCTTCCTCTGCCACGCTGATCAGCGGGTCATCGGTGTAGCCCTCGAAGCCTTCCTCATAACCGCTCTCAAGCTCATCTAAAAGACCGGACTCTCTTGCCTGTGTCTCGCTCTTGATATCGATCTTGAAGCCGGTCAGGCGGGCTGCCAGACGTGCATTCTGACCCTCCTTACCGATTGCCAGGGAAAGCTGGTAATCCGGAACGATCACCTGTGCCTCGCGTGCTTCCTCATCTGCTGCAACCAGGATAACCTTTGCCGGGCTTAACGCGTTCTCAATCAGGAATGCAGGGTTGTCATCCCAGTTGATGATATCGATCTTCTCACCGCGCAGCTCATTGACAACCGCGCTGACACGCGCGCCGTTTAAGCCGACACATGCACCGACCGGATCGACGTTCGGGTCGTTGGAGCTGACTGCCATCTTCGTACGGGAACCTGCCTCACGTGCGATCGCCTTGATCTCTACGGTACCGTCTCGGACCTCGGCAACCTCAGACTCAAAAAGGCGTTTTACCAGATCTGGATGGCTTCTGGATACGGTGATACGCGGGTCGCGCTGTGTCTCTTTTACTTCGATGACATACAGTTTGATACGCTCGGTCGGTTTGAATACCTCGCCCTTTACCTGCTCACTCTCGTTCAGGATCGTGTCGATCTTGCCTAAGTTGATGCTGATGTTGCGTCCTACATAGCGCTGTACGATACCCGTTACGATATCTTTCTCTCTGCAGTGCCACTCCTCATACAGGGCGTTGCGCTCCGCCTCACGAAGCTTCTGTAAGATAACATTCTTCGCGTTCTGAACGGCGATACGTCCAAACTCCTTGGAATTGACAGAGAACTGAACGATGTCGCCCAGCTCATACTTGCTGTTTAAGAGCTTTGCCTCTGCCAGGCTTACCTGGGTCATCGGATCCTCTACGGTCTCCACAACCTCACGCTCTGCCACGATGGAAAAATCTCCTGTTTCACGGTTGATGTTTACCTTGACATTATCTGCCCGGCCATAATTGTTTTTGTATGCTGTCAGCAGAGAATTTTCAATTGCTTCTAAAAGAACATCTTTGCTGATATTGTTTTCTTTTTCCAGCAGATTTATTGCCTCAATCAACTCTTTATTCATTTTATTTTATCTCCTCCTACCGTCTAAAAATCAAAGGCTAAACGAATCAAAGCAATCTCTGATTTTTCAAATGTACGCTCGCTGCCGTCCTCCATCGTGATTGTCACAGAATCTGCGTCATAGGACGTAAGCGTTCCTGTAAATTCCTTCTGTTTGTCGATCGCTTTATACAGGCGGATCTCCACATCTTTGCCGATGCTTCTTGCAAAATCTTTCTCTTTCTTCAGAGGACGTCCCAGTCCCGGAGAACTCACCTCCAGTATATAGCTGTCCTCGATGAAATCTTCCTTATCCAGCCATTCACCAAGCAGACGGCTGATTACCTCGCAGTCATCAACGGTAATACCGCCCTCTTTGTCAATGTAGCACCGCAGATACCAGACGCCGACCTCGCGGACATACTCCACATCAACCAGCTCAAACTGATGCTGCTCCAGAACCGGCGCGATCCACGCCTCTACCCGTGCTTCGTACTGCTCTCCCTTTGCCACACCCCCACCACCTTTCTATGAAATTAGAAAGAGTGGACTTTTTTGTCCACTCTTTCCAGTCAGTCTATTATGTTATCGTACCTAGTATAACATGCTTTTTTCGGAAGTTCAAGAGGTATTTCCTATTGTTTCTCTTTATTTACCGAATACAGCCTCATAATCTGCTTTGAATTTCTCGATACCAGCATCGGTCAGCGGGTGTTTTACCATCTGCATCAGAACCTTGAACGGAACAGTTGCGATGTCAGCACCAGCCTTCGCGCACTCGATGATGTGCATCGGATGTCTGGTGGAAGCACAGATAATCTCGGTGGAAATCTCCGGATAATTGTCAAAGATCTCTACGATATCGTAAATCAGGTCTGTACCGTTGGTGGAGATGTCATCCAGACGGCCTAAGAACGGAGAAACGTATGTAGCGCCTGCTCTTGCAGCCAGAAGTGCCTGGTTGGCAGAAAAGATCAGAGTTACGTTGGTCTTGATGCCCTCAGCGGACAGAGCTTTCACAGCCTTTAAGCCCTCGGTAGTCATCGGGATTTTAACAACCATGTTCGGATGAATCTTAGCGATCTCACGGCCCTCAGCGATCATATCCTCTGCCTTCACAGTCGTAGCCTTAACCTCACCGGAAATCGGTCCGTCTACAATGCTGGTGATCTCTTTGATAACCTCATTAAAATCACGGCCTTCTTTTGCAATCAGAGACGGGTTTGTGGTAACGCCACAGATAATACCCATATCATTCGCTTCACGGATCTCATCAACATTCGCGGTATCAATAAAAAATTTCATTTCCCATATCCTCCTAATTTTTATAAGATAGATAGCCAGTATCTCCTATATCTGCTATACATAAGTATACCATACTTGTCCCATCTATTTCCATACTTGAATCTATATTTTACAAATTGTTACTGTTCACTCATACGTGCCCAGTAACTACAAATTCCCTTGTCCGTAATACGCCCCCGGGCCATGCTTGCGCAGATAATGTTTATCCTGCAGGCACTGCGGCGCTTCCTTCACATCCGGATTGATCATCTCGCAGCGCGCCGCCATCTTGGCAACCTCCTCGAGTACAACCGCATTGTGAACCGCCTCATGTGCATCCTTGCCCCAGGTAAACGGTCCATGGTTCTTGCAGAGCACACATGGCACCGCCATCGGGTCGAGCTTCCTCTCCTCAAACAAATCTGCAATCAGCACGCCTGTGTTCCACTCATAATTCTTTAATTCTTCCTCATTTAAGTTTCTCGCGCATGGAACGGAACCATAAATATAATCTGCATGGGTCGTCCCGTAGCACGGAATATCGCGTCCCGCCTGCGCCCAGGAAGTCGCCCACGGGCTGTGCGTGTGAACCACGCCGCCGATCTTCGGAAAACGGTTATAAAGAATCAGGTGGGTTTTTGTATCAGAGGACGGATTCAGCGTTCCCTCAACGCGGTTTCCTTCCAGATCCATGACAACCATATCATCTGGCGTCAGTTTGTCATAGTCCACGCCAGACGGTTTGATGACAAACAGCCCCTTCTCGCGGTCAATCCCGGAAACATTGCCCCAGGTAAAGGTAACCAGACCGTATTTCGGAAGCAGCATATTGGCTTCGTATACTTCTTTTTTTAATTCTTCCAGCATCGATTAAAACCTTCCTTCTACGGCGCCTCTCTCGGCAGCCAGACCATTGATATAGCTTGTCATAAACGCATTGAAGCCCTCGACATCCTTTGCATCCGGCTCCATCGTCTCCGCCTTTGCATCTGCAAATACCTGCTCATTTAAGTAATCGGACAAGCTCTGTCCCGGCTTCTTATCCTTGCGGTATGCCGCCAGAACCGCGATACCCCAGGCACCGCCCTCACCGGCTGTCTCCATAACGGATACCGGCACATCAGCCGCTGCCGCCATGATACGCTGTCCAACACCCTTGGTCTTGAAGAATCCGCCGTGGCCCATCAGTTTATCCAGTGTCACGTGCTCTTCCTTGAACAGAATGTCCAGACCATATTTCAGGGTTGCCAGGGAACTGTATAAGTGGGTACGCATGAAGTTTGCCAGCCCCAGCTTGCTGTCGGGATGGCGCATAAACAGCGGGCGTCCCTCCTCGAAGTCGGTGATCGGCTCGCCGGAGAGGTAGCAGTAGGACATCAGTCCTCCGCAGTCTTCATCGCCCTCAAGCGCCTTGCGATACAGGGTTCCAAACAGGGTGTTGCGGTCTGTTTTCTGACCCATCAGCTCATAGAACTCTTCAAACAGACCTACCCAGGCATTCAGATCGGAGGTACAGTTGTTGCAGTGAACCATACCGACCAGATGGCCGTCCGGCGTAGTTACCATGTCAATCTCCTGGTGAACCGTCTCCAGAGTCTTTTCCAGAACAACCATCGCAAACACGGAAGTTCCGGCAGATACGTTACCGGTGCGGACTGCCACACTATTGGTTGCAGTCATACCGGTTCCTGCATCGCCCTCCGGCGGGCACAGCGGAATGCCAGCTTCCAGATTGCCGCTCTCATCCAGCAGCTTCGCGCCTTCCTCAGTCAGCGTTCCCGCCTCATCGCCAGCGCTCAGAACCTCCGGCAGAAGGTCGCGCAGCTTCCACGGATATCCCTTTGGAACCATCATTTCTTCGAACTTATCCAGCATTTCAGCATCATACTGTCCGGTTGCCGGGTCGATCGGGAACATACCCGAAGCATCGCCGACGCCAAGTACCTGCTTACCGGTCAGTTTCCAATGTACATATCCGGCTAAGGTGGTCAGGAAATGCACGCGGGATACATGCTCCTCGCCGTTGATTACCGCCTGATACAGGTGTGCAATACTCCATCTCTGCGGGATATTGTAGTTAAACAGATCCGTCAGGCGTCTTGCTGCCTCGGCGGTCATCGTATTTCTCCAGGTACGGAACGGAACGAGCAGTTTTCCGTCCGCATCAAATGCCATATAGCCGTGCATCATGGCGCTGACGCCCATCGCACCAACCTTTTTAAGCGTTAAACCGTATTGTTTCTTCACATCGGCAGCCAGATCCGCGTAGCAGTCCTTTAAGCCTTTCCAGATATCTTCCAGGGAATAGGTCCAGATACCATTTTCCAGACGGTTTTCCCACTCATAGCTCCCCTGCGCGATCGGCGCGGTCGTGCCGTCCGTCAAGACTGCCTTGATTCGGGTCGAACCAAATTCAATTCCGAGCGCTGTATTTCCGCTCTCTATGTCTTTCTTGATCTCTTCCGCACTGCGGCCCATATCCATCCTCCTCATTGTAGCAAAAAGCGCACCGCCGCCGGAATTTTCATCCCCTTGGCTGCGGCACGCCCCGTCATTCATAACTATTCTATTTTCACAGTTGTGGCAAAAACTTATGCAGTTACGTCTTTTTTAAAAATTTTTATCTTTCAAACGCCCTATTATTTCATAAAGAATTTCTGTAAATCAGCCTCTGTCGTATCTTCGCCGATTGTAATTAACTCGGTACCGGTCAGACGCGCGAACATAGCGATGTCATCTCTCGTCAGAGCGGTAGATACAACGGAGTGATGAGCGCCGCCTGCGTAGCACCATGCAGCCGTACCGATCTGGAAGTTCGGTTTATGACGGTACATAATTCTCGCTACCGGAAGTTTTGGCATCGGTTTCGGCTGTTTTACAAGCTCGATATCTGCACAGATGATGCGGAAATGATCGCCCATATCTACCATCGTTACCTGGATACCATCGCCGGTCACGCCGTCGAAAATCAGTCTTGCCGGGTCTTCCTTGCCGCCGATCCCCAGCGGAATTACATCGATCTCCGGTTTGGTTGCTGCAAATGCCGGCGGAACCTCCAGCATATGGGAAGCTAACTCTAACTCCTGTCCCGGAGTCAGATCGTAGGTGTAATCCTCGATAAAGCCGGTTGCGCCCTCTTTGCCCTCGGACATCTTCATCAGGACTGCAGACAGAGCGGAAATCTTGTAATCACCCTCCGGACCAAAGCCGATGCCTTTGCCCATCAGGTTCTGTGCTGCGATACCCGGAAGCTGCTTTAAGCCGTGCAGATCCTGGAAGGTGTCTGCGAATGCACCGATTCCGTTCGTGGAGAGGAATTTCTCCAGACCCACTTCGTATTTAGCCTGCTCGCGGACAGAATCAATGCGGTCGGTCTTCATTGTATACTTATCGGTATACTCTTTCATCTTCGCGTCGATCTCTTCCTCGGTTACCTGGTTGATGATGTCAACCAGATCGCCCAGTGCATAGTAGTTGCACTCCCAGCCGTATTTGATCTGGCTCTCTACGCGGTCGCCGTCGGTAACCGCCACCTCGCGCATGTTGTTGCCGAAGGAAGCTACCTTTAAGGACTTAGAGTAGGAGATAGCCTTTGCAACGGATGCAAACTGGCGGATCTTTGCTACCACATCATCATGTTTGTAATATCCAGCTACAACCTCATGCGGAATACCCATTCTGGCAACGATGAAGCCGTACTCACGGTCGCCATGTGCGGACTGGTTCAGGTTCATGAAATCCATGTCGATCTCATCATACGGAAGCTTCTCATTTGCCTGTGTATGTAAATGAAGCAGCGGTTTTCTTAATTCCTGCAGACCCTTGATCCACATTTTTGCAGGGGAGAAGGTGTGCATCCATGTGATAACGCCGACACAGTCATCATCATTGGAAGCTTTCCGCATATCCTGAATACAGATTTCAGAAGTCTCTACGGTTGGAAGAAGTTCGATCTCTGCCAGATCGCCCACTTTTTCGTTTAAGAATGCAACCATCTGACGGCTGTCTTCTGCAACCTGTTTCAGGCATTCCTCTCCGTATAAGTCCTGGGAACCCACAATAAAGTATAACTTTTTCATTTTAATCTGCCTCCTTGTCATTTTCAATGTATATCCCGAACCGAATTTCCGTTGTTAAACATCACTGGAAACCGGTACGAATACTTCTTTTCCTGCCAGTCCGGATCCTCTATCATCCGCAGAAGATTGCGCGCTGTCAGCCGCCCAAGATTGTACTTGGGATGAATCACGGACAGGATCGTGAGATCCCCCTCCTGCGCCGGTCCGGCATCATCAAACGATACCAGGGAAATATCTTCCGGCACACGCAGCCCGCGATCCTTTAAAAAATCCATATAGCTGCCTGCCACCTCGTCGTTGTAGAGGATCATCGCGGTACAGTCCTTCGTCCGGCGGTACATCCGCTGGAGTCCTTTTTTGCTTAATTTCTCTTCCATATCCCGGGTCGAATACCAGCGGATCCAGTCCTCCTGGAAATCGATCCCGAAATCCGACAGGCACTCGATAAAGCCGCGGTAACGCTCGATCCCCTGCCAGTCATCGTATTTGAAAATACCGCCGATCCGGGTATGTCCGTTCTGTATCAGAATCCGCGTCAGCTCATAGCCCGCGCGCGCATCCGACATCTCCACGCTGTCAAACGTCTCATTCTGGTAATGATTGTGAATAAACAGCGTCGGAATATTTCTCCGCCGTATCTCCTTGTAAAGCCGCAGATTCGGATTCGGGAAACTGGAACGCGTCCCCTCGATGATGAGTCCGGACACATTGCGCCCCAGCATCCCCTTGAGATACATGGCCTCATCATTTAAGCGGTTGCGCGTGACCGAAACGCTGATCTCATAACCTTCCTCCCGCAGGACGGACTCGATTCCCTCATACACCTGCGGAAACAGGTAATCTGAAAAATAACTGAGAATCAGTCCGATGCGGGGACGTTCTTCCTTATCCTTCTCCGGCGCGTAGGAAACGTAGGTGCCGCTTCCCTTGACCCGGGCAATCAGCCCGTCCTGCTCCAGGCGGTTGAGCGCATTGCGGACCGTCTGGCGGGAGTATCCAAATTTATTCTGGAGCATATGCTCGGATGGAAACTTGTCCATATTCCGGAGCACCCCGCTCATAATCAGCGTCCGACCCCAGTTGTAGAGCTTCTGATATTTAAGTCCATCCTGATTCCGGCTGCTGTTCTCCCTCATACTGTAACCTCCAGATGTCGCTTTTGTCTGTCCTATTTGATAACCTGCAGGGACTGACGGTCTGCGAATACAGCTACGAATATCAGGAATACAACACCCTGGATGAGCTGCATCATCTGTGTGGTAAAGCCCATCATCGTCAGACCACTGTTCAGGACGATGTACAGAAGAGAACCAACGATGATATTCTCAAAACGTACCTTCGCACCACCGGAAATCGGCATACCGCCCAGTACCAGTGCAATCAGGATCTGGGTCTCAAGCTGGTTACCACCGGAAGAAGTAACCGAACCAACCTTGATAACATTGATAAATGCGGCAAATCCTGTGATCGCACCTGCCAGTGTGTAGATAAGGAACTTCATGCGGTCGGTACGGATGCCGGAGAACATCGCTGCTTTCTCACCTGCTCCGATCGCCTTTAAATAGGTACCAAACTTGGTAAAGCGGAATAAAATAAATCCGATAATCAGGACCACCAACGTACAAGCCAGCTTTAATTCAGTGCTATCGAAGTTGATTAACATCGCAGAGCCGGCTACCGGCGCGTTGGTCGTCAGATATTTGATAAATCCACGGAATAAGAACATCGTACAAATCGTAACGATGAAGGATTTAATCTTGCGGTATACATAGAAGTAACCGTTGATGGCACCGATCGCTGCACCAACCGCGATCCCTGCCACAATCGCCAGTGGAATGCTGGTCTTGGAAACCATGCAGACAACAATCGATGCAATACCAAGGATGGAACCCTGGGAGAAATCTAGACCGCCCATCGTCATGATAAAGAATACGCCGGTTGCCGAAATCATGGTGACATACACCTGGGAAAGTACCAGAGGAAGGTTATTCATCATCCGGAAATTCGTCAGGGCATTGAACATAAGAAAGATGATAATCAGTCCCGCAATCGGCAGAAGCGAACGGATCATCGTCATTTTTGATAACTTTTTGAGCTGCTGCTCTTTATTTTCCGTACTTGTCTTAACTTGATTCTCCATTGCATCCTCCTTATACCATCATCGTGATCAGGCTGTTCTCATCCATCGCCTCATCACGTTCCAGCTCACCGCTGATCTTGCCGTCCTTCATGATAATGATGCGGTCGCACATACCAATCAGCTCCATCAGCTCCTCGGAAATCATGATAATCGATTTTCCGTTCTTTCTCATCTGGTTCATTAACTGGTAAATGTCCTGTTTAACCTTGATATCAATACCACGGGTCGGACTGTCGAGAACGACAATATCGGAATCTTTTCCAATCCATCTTGCCAGAACGACCTTCTGCTTATTACCACCAGAAAGCTCCGAAACGAACTGGTTTACGTTTACCATCTTAACGGACATCTGTTTTGCAAACTGGTTGGAAAATTCTCTTAATTTCTTATCGCTCAACAGGTGAAGCTTGTTTGCCAGCGAATCCAGGGACGGCAGGCAGATGTTGTCGCCGATGCTCTGGTTTAAAACGACCGACTCATTATCACGATCCTTCGACGTATACGCGATGCTGTGCTTGATCGCGCCCGGGATATCGTTGATCTGCGTTCCGTCTGCCAGCTGTACCGTACCGGTTCTGTCATAGGAAGCGCCGAAGATTGCTTTGCCGATCTCATGCATACCGGACTCGGACAGACCGCCAAAGCCAAGGATCTCGCCCTTGTGAAGATCAAAGCTGACATCCTCGATGAGTCCCGGAACCGTCACGTTCTTAACAGAAAGAACAACTTCATCTGATACCTTCTCGCCGTAATCTGCACGGTAATAATCACCGGTTACCTCACGGCCTACCATCAGACGTTTCAGATCGTCCTCGGTCACATCCTTGCTCTTGACGGTATCAATGTAAACGCCGTCGCGCAGGATCGTGATGGTATCTGACTTCTCCAGAATCTCCGGAAGGTCATGGGAGATAAAGATAACCGTGTTGCCGCTCTCACGGATGCGGTTCATGTGTTTGTAAAGTTCTTCACGGCCTTCCTGGGAAAGTGCCGTGGTCGTCTCATCGATGACAACAATCTTCGGATTGAAGTAGGTTGCCTTTACGATCTCGACCAGCTTCCGGTCCTCGAAATTGTAGTTGTCGATAATGTCTGCCGCCTTGATACGCTCGAAGCCGTACTGTTTCAGAAGCTCCGTCGCCTTTTTATTCATGGCATTTGTATTTTTAATTCCCATATGTACGAACTGATCTTCGTGTCCCAGGAATATATTTTCCGCTACTGTAAGTCCCGACAGGGTTCCTAACTCCTGTACGATAATAGAAACACCCTCGTTGTTGGCTTCTACCTGATTCTTCGGATGAATCTCTTTCCCATCCAGAATGAAGGTACCGCTTCCGATACTGTAGATGCCGGTCAGCATGTTGGTCAGCGTCGATTTACCGGAACCATTCTCTCCGATCAGCGCGTGAACCTCGCCTTTATTGACATTAAAAGACACATTCTGAACTGCCTTCGTGATACCGAAGGACTTGCAAAGATTTTTTACCTGTAATCTTACCTCGCTCATTGCATTTCCTCCCTCGATTTACTTGACAATCTCGCCTTTTTCTGCTTTTGTGGTCAGCGTGATGATAATTAACAGTGCCAGACCCGTGATAACGTCCTGGATCGCTGTCGGTGCGCCCATCGCGATGAAACCAAAGAAAATAATGTTGATAACAAACTCGCCGATGACGATCGCCTGCAGCGGCATGCCATATTTCTTAAACGCCAGACCGAAGAAGCATCCCATCGTCGGAACGAAGTTACGGCTCATCGACGCCATACCGGTTACCGCTACCATGGAGGAACCGTAGCTGATCGTTAAAATCGCCATAACGCCTAAAAATGCGCCGCTTAAGATAAATGCAAGTACTTTGTACTTATTAACATTGATACCCATGTTTTTCGCTACAAACTCGTTGCTGCCGATCGCATATGTATACGTACCAATCTTTGTATAATTTAAGAAAATGTAAGCTGCCACACATGCCAGAAGTGCCAGAATAATGTTCCACGGCATCTGTCCGAATGCACGGAGGTTGGACGGAAGCGTCTGCTCCACGCCGCCTGCGATGTAGTTGGCAACCGACTCATAGATAAGAGCCAGACCCGTTGTTACAATCATGGACGGGATACGAAGTTTTACATAAAAAATACCGTTTAAAAGTCCGACAATTGTACCAGTCAGCACGCTGCCGATGATAAGACCGGCATATCCCATGCCGAAACGAGAGGCAAATACACAGCCTACAATCGCTGAAAGCATGATGTTCGCGCCGATGGAGAAGTCGAACATACCCATAACCATAACAAAGTAAAAACCAACAGCGCCAACCGTCGCGATCAGGCTGGCCTGAAAATAACTCAGCATATTGGCCGGAGAACCAAAATTGCCCGGCGTCAGAACTTTAAAAATCGCCCAGGAAAGCACTACCAGACCCACCAGGATGATATAACCCTTGGCAGTTCCCGAAAGTTTTTTCTTTCCGGTTGTTTCAACAACAGAAGAACCCATATTTTATACCTCATTCATAACTGCTCAATCTCTTTTTTCTTTTAAAGAAAAGACCGGCATCGCGCCGTGCGATACCGGCCTTTTCTATTACATTCAGCCTCTTAAAATTCTATAATTTGAATCAGTTTCTGAATTAATTAGTTGCCTGCTCTCTTTGCAGCATCCTCGATGGAGATACCAGCTGCAGTTGCTTTCAGGTCATCCAGGCTAAGCTCGGACATAGCTACCAGTTCCTCATCGGTGTATGGAAGCTGATCTACGAAGTACTGCTCATATGCTTTGTAGTCGTCCGGAGAAGATACATACAGATACGGGAACGGAACATCCTCGAAGTTGCCCTCGATACCTGTGTAGTTGCCCTTGATTGCGTTGTAAACCATCATGAAAGCGATAAGCGGATCGCAGTAATGTCCACCGGACTCACCGGCCATGGAACCATTTTCAAGTCTCTCGCCCAGATCCGGAAGGAAGTCTGTGGAAACGATGTCGATATCCTGAGTCTTGCCTGCACGCTCAACTGCTGCGATAGCGCCCTGAAGCGGGTCACCGCCGCCGCCTGCCGGAATCAGTGCATCCAGAGTCGGATCTGCGGACATCAGAGCCTCTGCTGCCTTGGAACCACCCTCAGAAGAAGTACCTGCGTACTGCGGCTCAGACAGTTTTGCCTGATCATCCGGATGCTCTGCGTTCCATTTCTCAACGCCAGCTTTGTAGCCTTCCCATCTGCCAAGCCAGGTAGCGTCGCCCTGCTCCCAGCCGATCAGACCGATGTTTCTGTCGCCCTTGTCCAGAAGAATCTGAACTAATTTTTCACCGTTCTCCGGCTCGTTCTCATGAACAGCGCCGATGTAGTACGGTGATGCGGTTGCTAAATCATAGATATCCTTGCTGTTCTCCTGGCTGATAACACGGAAGAACTGTGCCAGATATACTTTATTGTCATTACATGTCTTAATAGCGGATGTCATCTCTGTATCAGAAGAGTTGCAGATGATGATACCCTGGCATCCTGCTGCTGCTAACTGCTCTACGGATGCGGTAACCTTCTCCGACACATGACCCTGGTCAACATACTGAACCTGAACGCCCAGAGCCTTTGCTGCCTCGTCGATGATCAGCTTACACTGGGAACCAAGTACATCGGTGGAGGACCAGATGGAAACACCGATCTTGATGTCTTTGTTGTCGATCGTCGAAGCTGCTGCCTCGCTTCCTTCTGCTGCAGAAGCATCTGCTGCCTGTGTCGCATTTGCTGCTCCAGAGCCGCCGCATGCGGTCATGCTCACTGCCATCGCTGCTGCTGTCATGGATGCAGCGGCACGTTTGAACATTTTTTTCATTCTAACTACCTCCCATAAAATTTTCTTTGCAAGCGGCACCCCAGCCGCACTGCTTTGTTGCTTTTCACAACTTTTAGTAACTTTATTATAACAATCCAGGACAAATTGTGCAAGTAAATACAAGAGCATTTTTTCATAAAGTTGTATTTTATTTCGTATATTGTTATAAATTTAACGCCTGATTTTGACATCATTTTAGTAGAAATACAAATGATGCATAAATTAAAGCGGCTGTTTTCGCTAAACATTTATGCATCATGTATAGGTTTGCTGATTTCCTCTCGAATTATGTCGAATCAAGAGAATACAGCTTTATATTGTTTCTAATATGTACTGTACTTTTTTCAGATGTCTTCTCTCTCTTTGCATGGATATTTCCCGTCATTTTGACTGTTCTATCTTGATGCTGTCATAGCAGACATTCATGCCGGTTTGTCTGTCTCCGGAAGAGAATTTCTACTTTTTCTTCTTTACCATCGCAAGGATCGACTGAAGCACGATGAAGAAGCATAAAAGCGCCGCGATCGTGATACGGGTCCACCAGGAAGAAAGTGTTCCCTGGAAAGTGATAAATGCCTCGATCGTCGCCTTGATAAGGACGCCAAACAGGGTTCCGAATACATTACCGACGCCGCCGGTTAAGAGCGTGCCGCCGATAACAGAGGAAGCTATCGCATCCATCTCGAAGCCCTTTGCCTGCTCAACAAAGCCGCCCAGCGTATTCAGACAGAACAGGACGCTGCCGACGCCACAAAGGAAACCGTCCAGGATATAGGCTTTCAGTTTTACCCGGCGCACATTCAAGCCCATCATCAGCGCTGACTGCTCGTTGCCGCCGATCGCGTAGATGCTGCGTCCAAATTTCGTATATTTCAGCATGATAAATGCCAGAACCAGAAGAACCAGCGCAATCACAACCGTCGGATAGATATATGGATAAATCATCATGCCTTTTTTGTTGAGATAGCCGCCGAACGGAATATAAAGTTTCATCTTCGCCCATGCCATGAAAGTTTCATTCGTAATACTGATCATGTCCTTGGAAATGATCGCAGTCATGCCGCGGGCAAAGAACATACCCGCCAGGGTAACAATGAATGGCTGGATATCCATGTAGGCAACCAGGAATCCCTGTACCAGACCGAAGACAATCCCGGTCACCAGCACGATGAGAACCGCCGGAACCGCACCGATACCGCCTTTTTCCATCATCCATGCCAACATCATACAGCCCATCGCCACGAAGGAACCGACGCTGATATCGATACCGCCGGTGATCATGACGATCGTCATGCCGATACCGATGACAATCAAACCCGCATTGGAAATAAAGAGGTTTAAGAAATTCTGTGTCTTGGCAAAGCCCTGTGCATTAAAGAGCACGCAGCCGATCGCGTACATCACGAAGAACAGCAGGATCGTGACAAGAAGCAGGAACGTGTTCTGATTTAATTTCTTCTTTTCTTTCATGATTTATGCCGCCTCCTTTCCTGCCGCGCCCAGTTCTTTTTTCTGTGCCAGAGATTTTCTCCATCTAGCGAATCCCGGTGACTGGAGTGCTACGATGATGACAACCACGATCGCCTTGTAAACCGGAACCTGATCCGAGGATACGTGCATCGCATACAGAGTGGTCGTCAGCGCCTGAATCGTATACGCGCCGATGACGGAACCTGCCAGCGAGAATTTACCGCCGCCAAGGGAGTTTCCGCCGATGGCAACTGCCAGAATCGCATCCAGCTCCATATTAAGACCGATGTTATTCGCATCCGCCGAGTAAATACGGCTGGAAGCAATCAGACCGGAAAGACCGGAACAGAGTCCACAGTACGCGTAGGTGAGGAAAATAATCATGACCGACTTGATGCCGACAAGCTGAGACGCCCGTTTATTGATTCCGACCGACTGTATATACATGCCCAGTGCCGTTTTCTTCAAAAGTAACGAAGTCAGTGCCACAACGACAACCGCCACGATAAACGGGGTCGGAACCGGGAATCCCGGAAGGGAAGCGCCCAGAGTGCGGTAGCTGTCCACGCGCACGTAAGTAATCTGTCCATCCGTGATCAGCTGTGCGATACCGCGCCCGGCAGTAAACATGATAAGAGTCGCTACCATCGGCTGGATGTTTAACTTTGCAACCAGGAAACCGTTGAAGCAGCCGATCGCCGCGCCGACGATGAGCGCTGCCAGGAAGCCAAGAATCAGCGGATTGGCATATGCAGTTGCTGCGCGCTCACCGCCGGTTAAGAGGTTGCAGCAGACTGCCGCACTGACCGCCATGATCGCGCCGACGGAAATATCCGTTCCAGCGGAGGATGATACGACAAGCGTCATGCCGACTGCCAGAATCACCAGCTCTGACGCACGGTTGATGATATCGATTAAGTATCCGTAGAGAACGCCGTTCCGCACCTCGATCGCGAAGAAGTTCGGCGTCGTGACGATATTTACCAGCAATACCAGCGCAAGGCAGAAAATCGGGAGAAACAGCCTCTGCGAGGTAATTTTTTTGAACGTCATATTTTTCATAGCTACTGTCCTCCTGCAATGGTTGACATGATGTTGGACTGGTTCATCTCATCCTCGGAAAGTTCTCCTACCTTTGCACCATCACGCATAACGACCATGCGATCGCAGGTACGGAGCATCTCCTCGATCTCGGAAGAAATAAACACGACTGCCATGCCCTGTTCTGCCAGTTTTACGACCAGTTTCTGAATCTCTGTCTTGGTTCCGACGTCGATGCCACGGGTCGGCTCGTCCAGAATCAGGAAATCCGGGTTGGTCAAAAGCCAACGTCCGATGATTACCTTCTGCTGGTTGCCGCCGGAGAGTGATTTGATCGGCGTCTCACGGCTGGCGGTCTTAATCTGCAGCATATCAATGTATTTATCGGTAAATTCTTCCTGCTGCTTGCGGCTGAGCAGGTGGAACATACCGCGTTTTGCTTGAAGTGCCATGATCAGGTTCTCACGCACGGATAGATCCGCGATGATACCCTCGTTTTTCCGATCCTCCGGCAGATATGCCATGCCGGCATTCATCGAAATCAGCGGGTGGCGCGCCGCGATCGGTCTGCCCTTGACGCTCAGCTCGCCCTCATCCGGTTTTTCCGCTCCATAGAGGACACGAACCGTCTCAGAACGTCCCGAACCCAGAAGCCCGGTAAATCCGACAACTTCACCCTTGTGAATCACCAGATCAAACGGTTTTATGTATCCTTTCTTTCCGAGTCCCACCGCCTTGATGACGATGTCCTCTTCGCCGTGTTTCTCCTCACTCTTGGAATTCTTGATCGCTGCCAGATCATCGAAATCCTTTCCCATCATCTTGGCAACCAGCTGGACTCTCGGAAGCTCCGCCGTCGTAAATTGTCCTACCAGCTGCCCATTCCGAAGAACGGTGATCTTATCGCAGACTGCATACACCTGCTCCAGGAAATGGGTAACGAATATGATGCCGACGCCTTCAGATTTCAGGCGGCGCATCAGATTAAAGAGCTTTTCTACCTCCCCATCATCAAGGGAGGAGGTCGGTTCATCAAGAATCAATACCTTTGCCGACATATCGACTGCACGGGCGATCGCTACCATCTGCTGAATTGCAATCGAATAATTGTCGATCGTCTGTGTTACATCTGCATGTATGTCAAGGTCCTGCAGCAGTTTGCTGGCCTTTTTATTCATTGTTTTCCAGTCAATCAATCCGCCTTTTCGCGGTTCGCGTCCGATAAACAGATTCTCTGCAACCGTCAGGTTCGGACAGAGATTGACTTCCTGATACACGGTGCTGATGCCCCGGTTCTGTGCTTCCTGCGGGCTGCGGTTGATGATCGCATGATCGCAGCCTTCTATCATGATTTCCCCTGTTTCAAACTCCTCTACACCCGTCAGGACTTTGATCAGCGTGGATTTTCCTGCGCCATTTTCCCCCATCAGGGCATGAATTTCGCCTTTTTTTAAGGTAAAATCCACATTCTGCAGAGCTTTTACACCCGGGAATGTCTTATAAATATGCCTCATCTCAAGAACGGAATCCTTTTCCATAAAAGCTTTGCCTCCTTATTTTTTGAAAAAGAAAGCGCAGGGACGGAAACCTAAGCCTCCAGCCCCGCGCCTCCTGATTGCCAAGTGCCTGCCGTCCGCCGAAACCTCCGGTCTGACACTCATTCACTTACGGTCAAAAGCGATTGCCTGTCCGATTATTTACATTTAAAAATACCATTCAAAATCGAATTAGTAAGCTCTTGTCTTTAAGATTTCTTCCAGATCCATGCTTGTATCGAAGTATGCTTCGTCTACGTACTGAATCTTCTCAACCTCTTCGCCTTTTTCCAGCTTCTGGATGATTTCAGCTACACGCGGACCATGAAGCGGGTTGCACTCGAAGGTTGCGTTTAAGTCACCAGCGATCATGGACTCGAAAGCTGCCTTTACAGAGTCAAAACTTACAACGATGATGTCGCCGTCCGGACCACAGGTCTTGCCAGCTGCCTTGATAGCATCGATGGCGCCAAATGCCTCGTTATCATTCTCACAGATAACAACGTCGATGTCATCATAGCTCTTTAAGAAGGACTCCATAACTTCCTGTCCTTTTGCCTGTGTGAACTCACCAGACTGTCTGTCAAGCATCTTCCAGTTGGAGTGCTCTTTCAGCTTGTTGTCCATACCTTCTGTACGGCCAACCTGTGCGGATGCACCGATGGTACCCTGAATGGTAACCATGTTGATCTCTTCGTCTCCGCGTCCCTGTTTGTCTAAGTAATCAGCCAGCCATTCGCCGCAGGTCTCGCCTTCTTTTACGAAGTTTCCGCCTACCCATGCCTCATACAGGCTGTCATCGGAAAGCTGCATCTGACGGTCAGAAAGGATAACCGGGATACCAGCCTCTTTTGCTTCTTCCAGAACGGTCTCCCAGCCAGTCTCAACAACCGGAGCAACTACGATGTAGTCAACACCCTGCTGGATGAAAGAACGGATTGCCTTAATCTGATTTTCCTGTTTCTGCTGTGCATCGTCGAAAATCAGTTTGTAACCATTTTCCTCAGTAAATGTAGATTTGAAAGATTCGGTGTTGGCTGTTCTCCAGTCAGACTCAGCACCAACCTGTGCATAACCTACGGTAATCAGATCGCCGTCTGCTGCCGCTTCTTTCTCTTCGCCCTCTTCTGCTGCCTCTGTATCAGCCGGAGCTGCTGCCTCCGTCTCTTTCTCAGCCGGATTGCTTGTACAAGCGGTCATGGATAACGCCATTGCTGCTGCTAAAGCTGCGGACACTAATCTTTTTCTCATACTGTTTCCTCCTTATAAGACCCAATATATTTGTTTTTGCGTATTTATTATAACAAAGTACCCCGCATCATGGATACGGGGCATCTTTGGAAAAAGGTATATTATTTTTTTGAGATGTTTGTCGTTTTCTGTGTTTTTCCGGGTATGTCTTTAAAAAATTACAATTTTTTTCGAAAAAGTTATGATTTTTTTTGATTTCCCAAATAAACCTTAAAGCAGGTGCCGATATTCTTTTCAGATTCAACCAGGATCTCAGCCTGATCGCCATAATACATCTGAATCCGCTGTGCCACATTATGTAACCCAAATCCGCCGCTGCCGATCGGGGCAAGTTCCTCTTCCGGCTCCAGTGTCAGCTTGGCGCGCACGGCGGCAAGCTCCGCCTCATCCATGCCAATCCCATCGTCCTCCACCTCAAAGACAAGCCCATTCCGATCCTCATAGCCGCGGAGCACAATGCATCCGCCGCCGCGCTTATTTTTGATGCCGTGGTAGAGGGCATTTTCCACCAGCGGCTGCAGCAGCATTTTCAGCACAATCCGGTGCCGGATGGACGGCTCGATCTCGATCGAATAGTCGAGAATGTCCTCGTACCGGATCTTCTGAATCTTTAAATAGCTCCGGATGTGTGATTCTTCCTCCTCGATCGTGATGAAATCGCGCCCGCCCGATAAAACCGTGCGAAAAAAGTCGCTTAAATCCGTCGTCATCTCCACGACCTGGCGGTTGTTGCCGCCCTCTGCCATCCATACGATCGAATCAAGTGTATTATAGAGGAAATGGGGACTGATCTGCTCCTGGTGGAGGCGCAGCTCCAGCTCCCGCAGGTTCTTCTGCTCCTGCCTCGTCTTATCAAGCAGCCGCCGGATGCGGTCGCTCATCTGGTTAAACGCCCGTGCCAGCACGTTGATCTCTTCCAGTCCGCCCGTTCTCGCCCTCGCATTCAGGTTCCCGCGGCCGAGCTGTTCTGCCGTCCTCTGTAACTGCTGCAGCGGTTCCGTGATGGATTTCGTGATCGTGACTGCCAGAAACATACCGACCACCAGTACCACCAGAAGAAGCGCCAGATAGCTCTGCATCTGATCCGCCATCTGCACCTTCAGCTCTTTCTGAAGCTGCTCCATGTTGATCATCTCATAATAGGTATACTGCGTGATGTAATCCTGAATCATCGAGCACAGACCCTGGATGTCATTCTCCCAGATATTGACATTTTCATCGTAATATCCACCGGCGGCGGCATTTCCAATCATTTTATCCACTGCCCGCTCCAGGGAATCCAGACAGGAGAGGATACCTCTTATCTTGATATCACAGTCCGACCCCGGTTCCCGCTCGATCGCCGTTCCGAACGCCTGTCTCGCCGACGCAATCAGGCTGTGGGGATTCTTGACCACCGTCGCATACTTCGTCTCGCCCTCGACAATATCTCCATTTTCGAACTGTTCCGCGTCAATCAGCCCGATCATAACACGGTACATCGAATACTCCATATCCGATTTGAACTTTATGTTGTACTCATTCGCCGTCTTTAGATTCGCCAGAATCGCGTCATAGGAAGCAGAATAGGAAGCGATCATCTTCTGGAATCCGAGCGCCATGCCTGTCAATGGAATGGCGATCACGAAGAGGAGAAGGATCAGACGGGCGCGGAGAGAAAGAGGGCGATATGGACGGGCAGCGGATAATGAATCAGCGCCCGGATCCTGATTTTTATTCAAATCTGCCATCTCTTCTGTTTTTCCAATCTGCCCCTGCTCCACTCCCATATCTTTCCTCCCTTTTTGAACACCTATGTACTTTCGGAATCTTTCTGTGCTTGATTTTGTGAGATAATTTTTTGTCAGTTGTGCCCAAATTTCTGAGGCGTACGCGGTACGTACGTTGATGAAATTCGGGTGCAGCTGGCGGAAAATCAGCCACAAAAGCAAGTGCAGAAAGACTCCGAGAGTACATACCTTCCTTACCCCTGCCGCGTCTGGCTCGCCTTATACTCTTTTGGCGACTGCCCCATCGCTTTTTTGAACGCCGCGCTGAAATAGTGTGAATCATTGTATCCCACCTGCTCCCCGATCTCAGACGTCCGGTAGGAGGTGCATTTCAAAAGTTCACATGCCCGTTCCATCCGCACCTGCGTCAGATACTCCACAAAGGACTGCCCCGTCTCCTGCTTGAAAATCGAACTGAAATAGCTCGGACTGACGCCAATGTGCACGGCAATCCGGTTCAGCGACAGGTCGCTCTGGCTGAAATTTGCCCGGATATATTCCTTTGCATCCCGAATCACGCTGCCATAACGGTCGTTCGATGCCCGGTCACGCGCCTGCAGGGCAACCGTAAACTCATCGACCAGATAGGCTTTCGTCATCTCCACGCTCTCGATCACCTTCGGAACTCGTTTTATGTCAACCGCACTTTCCGGAACCTCCGGCGGATCCGCTTTCAATTTCTTCAAAAACTCCTGCACACAGTAAAAAATATCCATCGTCATATACTGACGCAGCAAGAGCGATTTGTAATTATGTTCACCGATCGCTGCAAAATACTCCTCGACAAACGGACTGCACTCTTCGACTGAGCCGAGCTTTAAAAAATCGTTGATAAGCTTCCGGTCAACGCCGCTATAATCCGTTTTGTCCAGAAATTCCGTATATTTTTCGTAGCTGACAAAATACCTCTCCAAAAGCTTTGATTTTTCCCTCTCTTCCCGGATCTCGTCCGCCGCCTTTTTCAACGCATCGATGAGTCCCGCCGAGGATACCGGTTTCAGCAGATAATCGCTGATTCCTATCTTGATCGCCTCTTTTGCATATTCAAATTCATTATAGCCGCTGAGCACGATGATCCGCGTGCGCGGAAGCGCCTTTTTCACCAGGCGGCTCAGCTCCAGCCCGTCCATAAACGGCATCTTGATATCCGTTACCAGAATATCCGGCTGTGCCTTCAATATCAGCGGATACGCGTACTCGCCGTCGCCCGCCTCCCCCGCAAATTCAAATCCGTGGCTTGCCCAGTCAATATTATCCCGGATGCCGCGCCGGATGATCGCCTCATCCTCTACCAGAAACACCTTTACCATGTTTTTCCCCCCTGGACTCCATTTTTGTCACTGTTCACATACAAGTGTGCCCAGTAACTGGATTTTTCCGGCTGAAAATGTTCATGCCTTACTTCTTCTCAGTCACCTCATACAAATCACTCCGCCGGTTTTCCAACGACGGAATCTGTTTCCGTATCTTATCCAGATAATCTAAATCAATCTCCGCATAGGTGATCCCCGGTGCATCCTTTGACCGTGCAATCACCGTTCCCCACGGATCTGCCACCAGGCTGTTGCCGTATGCTGCATACGCCGGTTTCTGTCCAATCTGTCCCGGTGCCACGATGTAACAGCCGTTCTCGATCGCCCGTGCCCGCAGAAGGATCTCCCAGTGATCCTTTCCCGTCGGCATCGTAAAGCTCGCTGGAACAAAGATAACCTGCGCCCCGCGAAGCGCCATGAGCCGGTAAATCTCCGGAAAACGCACATCATAGCAGATCGACATTCCAAAAACGCCCAGCTCCGTCTCCACCGTCACAATCGAATCGCCCGGTTTGACCCGGTCCGACTCCCGGTACGGCGTGCCGTCCGCCAGCGTGATGTCAAACATATGCAGTTTGCTGTATGTCGCCAGAATCTTCCCCTCCGGCGAAATCAGCACACTCGTATTTGCCGATCGTTTTTCCCCCGGAAGTGCCTGCGTGATACTGCCCCCGTGAATATAGACGCCGTGTTCCTTCGCTTTCGCGCAGAGGCGCTCGGTCGTGTACCCCGGAATTTCCTCGCGTCCGCCGCCTTCACCGATATTTTTGCCGATCAGATTCATCACCTCCGGGAAACAGATAAGCTTCGCCCCTTTTGCCGCCGCCTCGTCAATCCAGGCGCATGCCGTCTCCAGATTCTTTCCTTTATCATTCTGTGTATCCATCTGCATCAATGCCACTGTATATCTGCGTATCATAAATACCCCCTGTATCCTGTCTATAAGCGCTTTTCTCTCCACAATTACCTATATTTTATTATAGCATCTCTTTTCCACACGGGTCAACCAATGCAAGGCGCTTCTCGCACAACCAGTAACCCGGCTTTGTTACTATACACGCATACGTGTCCAGTAACGGAATTTGCCGTGGCTTCGCATTTCAATACGGCAAATTCCTGCTGCCACCACGTTTTCTTACGGCACTTTCGGTTCCAAAAGTGCCTACCCGTGTACAGTAACCCGGCTTTTCATTTCCGCATATTATAAAGTAAGAATGTTTCAAGGAGCGTAACTGTCCCACTGATACACAGTTACCCAGGTATTTGCTTATGCCGCCCATTCTGGAAGTTTCCGGGCTTTCCTACTCCTACCACACGATATCCGGGGAGACGAAAGCCCTTTCTGATATATCATTTCAGGTAGAAACCGGCGAATTTATCGCCATTGTCGGACCGTCCGGCTGTGGAAAATCCACGCTGCTCTCCTTAATCAGCGGGCTCCTGCCGCCGGAAGAAGGTTCCATTCTTATAAATGGGGTTCCGCTCTCGAAAAGCCAGTGCCGCATCGGTTATATGCTGCAAAGCGACCAGCTTTTCGAGTGGAGGACGATCATCCAGAATGCTGCCCTCGGGCTGGAAATTCAGAAAAAAATGGATCATGCCGCGGAAGACCGCCTCCACCGGCTCTTAAAAATCTACGGACTGGAACAATTTGAGCATTCCCGCCCCTCCGAACTATCCGGTGGAATGCGCCAGCGCGCCGCCCTGATCCGGACACTGGCGCTAGAACCGGAGCTTCTGCTTCTCGACGAACCATTTTCGGCGCTCGATTATCAGACACGCTTAACCGTCTGCGACGATATCAGCACCATCATCCGGGAGCGCCGCAAAACAGCGATTCTGATCACCCACGACCTCTCCGAAGCCGTGAGTGCCGCCGACCGCATCCTGGTTCTGACTAAACGCCCCGGAACCATCTGCCGCATCCTGCCGGTTACCTTCCCGCTGTCCGCTAACCGACCGCTGGAACGCCGGAATGATCCGGCTTTTTCTCTTTATTTCAATGAACTATGGAAGACACTGCAAGGGGAGGGCAAAAAGTATGAAATGTAAGAAAGAATCCACCGCCCAGAAAGCCTACCTCCGCCGCCAGCTCCATCGGCGCCGTCTGGTTCTCTTCTGCCGGATTTTCTTATTCGTTTTCTTTTTAATATGCTGGGAAATGAGCGCCCGACTGGGGCTCATCGACGCGTTTATTTTCAGTTCCCCGTCACGCACCGTGCGCTGTTTCCTGCGGATGATGCAGGACAAAAGCATCCTCATCCACACCGGCGTGACGCTCTATGAAACGCTGATCAGCTTTACACTGGTCATCCTCTGCGGGCTGATCGGCGCGGTTCTCCTCTGGTCGAGCCGGAATCTTTCAGAGATTCTGGAGCCATATCTCGTCATGCTCAACAGTCTGCCGAAATCCGCCCTCGCCCCGATTCTCATCGTCTGGCTTGGGAGCAACATCCGCACGATCATCGTTGCCTCCATCTCGGTCGCTGTCTTCGGCTCGATCCTGACACTCCACAACGGATTTTCCTCGATAGATCCCGACCAGATCAAATTAATCCGGTCCCTCGGAGGAAACCGGATTCATATTTTAACCAAAGTCCTGCTGCCTGGCTCAATCCCGCTGATTCTCGCCAACATGAAGGTCAACATCGGTCTCTGCCTGGTCGGCGTCATCATCGGTGAATTTCTCGCTGCCAAACAGGGACTCGGATATCTGATCATCTACGGCTCACAGGTATTCCAGATGGATATGGTTGTGATGAGTATTATTCTTTTATGTATTATGTCTGCGGCGCTATATCAGGGAGTAGGAATACTGGGAAAATTTCTACAGCAGCAATATCACCAGCATTAAATCTGTCCACTGCTTCACGTTTGCTGTTCTTAAACGCCTGCATTTTTCCGCATCCTGTTCCCGCCGAAGCCTGTTTCCTGCCGCTTTTCTTTCCCTCATCCTGTAGAAAACTTGCAGGGAACAGACTTTACAGCTTCTGCTCCTTCTCCAGCTTCTCTGCTTCTTCCATCTCCTCTGCCGCCTCGACTGCCGTCTCCTCCGGAGTCTCGCTTTCAAGCGGAGCCGTACCGACCGCGATAAAGGTTCTCGCAGCCGCCAATGGCAAAAAGCCTACATAGGCGCTATAGATGCCGAACTGACCGACCGCCCACGCTCCGAGTACCACGCCCAGGAAAAAACAGATGACCGTATAGGTATAAAGAATTGCTTTTCTCTTAAATTCCTTATCCTTTGTCAGACCGTACTGCAGCCAGCCAAGCACCGACTGTTTGAAGTTGTTCGTCATAAAGATCGTCGCACTGTTAAATCCGTCGGCACCGGAATAGACGCCCCACTGAAATGCGGATGCAAAGAAAATCGGATAAATTCCGACCAGCGCCGGTTCAAGCGGCAGCATCGATGCCAGTGCCAGCGCAGCCGCATCCACCCAGAGGGCAAGTTTCCGCATGTTTATCTTCGTAAAGTTCGTGAGCAGATATGCGGATGCCACGCCCAGTCCAAACAGCACCAGCGCAGCCAGACGCAGAAGGACGTTAAACCATTCCATCGATACCAGTTCCGCTCCCATCTCCATCAGGTTGCCTGTCTGAGCAGAGCCAAAGTTTCCGACATGAAGCAAAATCGCATAGGCTCCGAGAAATCCCCCGACCAGGGATATATTCCAATGAAGGATCGCATCCAGGCGATCCCGAATCACTTTCTGTACCATACCATTACCGCCTTTCGCGGTTGATTGTATCGCGCGGCGGCTGGATCGTCAATGACAATTTACAAAAAATTACCATTTCTATCATAGACATTATCTATATAATGGCAAAAAAATCACTCCGGATAGTCTCCCAAAAAAACTGTCCGAAGTGTTTTTTCTATCTCCTTTAATCATGCACCGCACAAGTAAAAAGCATATCCCGGTTAATGGTTTTATAAAACATCTCCCGTATTTCTTCCGGATCACTGGTTTGTCCCAGAATCCACATTAATTTTGTCACAACCGCTTCCAGCGTCATATCATAGGCCTCCAAGAGGTCAAATTCCTTTTTAATGCTTTTTCCCACCTCGTAGACTGACATATTGCTGCCCTCATTGGTTACCTGGGTGGTCATGACAACTGTTTTTCCGGTCCGCACCAGATCTTCAATGGATTTATGAAAATCACCCGAATCATAAGTTGGAATGCCTCCGACACCGAAGGACTCCAAAATCACCGCATCACAGTGTTCTGCCATGTAATCCAGCACGCCGGAATCCATGGCCGGTATCAGCTTCAAAAGGCCCACTTTCGGATTCAATGAATGATAAAACCTCACCGGTTCTTTCATCTGCTCTTTATCATCCAGATAGAAAATAATATGCCCATCTAGGATGGCTGCAATATAAGGGAAATTGATACTGGAAAAGGCATTGTAGCTCTTCGTTTTTTCTTTTTTTCCTCTGGTTCCGGCAATCACCTTGCCGTCAAAGACAATCGTTACACCATATGCCTTATCGCAGCTGGCGAACCGCAGACTGTCTGAAAGATTTGTTCTGGCATCGGTGATTTCCAAATCAATCGGCTTCTGTGCGCCGGTCACAACGATAGGTTTTCTCGAATTCTGCACCAGATAAGAAAGCGCTGCCGCCGTATAAGCCATGGTATCGGTTCCATGGCAGACCACAAATCCATCATAATCTTCATAGTATTTTTCAATGGTCTCTGCAATCATCAGCCAGTAACGCGGCTGCATATTCGTACTGTCAATATTAATCACCTGCAGCGAATCCACCTTACAAAACTCTTTTGTATCCGGAACATACCTAAGCAATTCTTCCGATGTAAGAAGGGGCTTGAGCCCATCCTCACTGCTTTTACAGGCAATCGTGCCTCCCGTTCCAACCATTAAAATTCGCTTTAATACCCTGTCTTTTACTAAACTACTCATTGATTCCTTATTTCATCGGCAATTCTCTTCCCTGTCTCAGACTCCGCAATTCCTCCTAATGCAGTTTCCCGAAGTTCTCTTGGCAGTTGCTTCCCTACTCTGTACATAGCCTCAATTGCCTCATCTGCCGGAACCGGACACACCGTATCTGCCAGTGCCAAATCTGCACTGACAATGGCATTCACCGCCTGAGACGCATTTCTCTGTGCACATGGTATCTGAACTAATCCTGCAATCGGATCACAGACCAATCCCATCACATTAATCAATGCCAATGACACCGCTGCTGCCTGCTGTCTGCAGGTTCCGCCTGCCAGATACACTACGGCTGCAGCTGCCATAGCAGCCGCCACTCCACATTCTGCCTGACATCCTCCCTCCGCTCCTGCAACAGTGGCATTTTTCACTACCACCGCTCCAATTCCGGAAGCAATGAGAAGTCCTTCCAGGATCTTTCTCTTAGATAGATTCCACTCTTCTTCCATCGTAACCAGAACGGCTGGAAGAATTCCGCACGAGCCTGCAGTCGGGGCCGCACAAATCTTACCCATCGCCGCATTCGTCTCACTTAACGAAATGGCACGTGCCATCATTTTATTGATACCCACCCCACACAGACTATTTCCGTTTTCTGCATAGCTGAACTGGCGCTCCGCCATACCGGTGATCATTGTTTTCCGAAGGCGTTTTCCAGATTCACCAAGTGCCGCTGTCGTTCCATTTTTCATGATGTCATATCGATTCTCCAGCTCTTTCCAGACATCATCCTCACATTTATCCGTACAACGCATCTCATCTTCAAGAATCTCCATCCACATCGGCTGATTTCGTTCCTCGGCTGTACGGCACAAATCCTCAATTGTATTATACACCTCTGCCTTCCCCACTTTCTTCTATATTCTACTGCATATTCCTGGCACATATCTTAGGTCGTTACTGTTCACGCATACGTGCCCAGTAACCTTAGGCCTTCCTGCCGAAAGTTATATCTGTACTGCCTGTACACTCAATACATCCGGAATCCGGCGAAGACGTTCAAGAATTTTATCATCCACCGGCTCATCCACCTCTATAATGCTCAGTGCATGCTCTCCTTTCGTATTTCTCGTCAGCTTCAGAGTTCCTACATTCATGTCTTCGTCCAAAAGAACGCTGGTAATCTGATGAATCATGCCTTTTCGATCCATGTGACTAATCACAATTGCAGGCAGCTCAGCTGAAAGATCAATCCGGCAGCCATTTAAATCATTAATCATGATACGACCACCTCCAATAGACGATCCTACCATACAAAGGACCTGCTCCTCTCCATCAAAAAGGCGAATTTCTACTGCGTTTTCATGAACTCCCTCCATCTGCTTTTCAAAAAATTTCCAGGCGAGTCCTTGTTCAGCAGCAATCTGAAACGCGTCGGGAATCCGCCCGTCTTCCGGACTCATACCAATAATACCCGCAAGTAATGCCAGATCAGTTCCATGTCCGCGATATGTTTTCGCAAACGATCCATGTAAGCCAAATTCTGCTCTGTTAAACGTTTTTCCGCAAAGTGCGCGGGCAGCCCCTCCCAATCTTGCAGCCCCTGCTGTATGGGAACTGGACGGTCCTATCATAACCGGTCCTATCACATCCATAATACTAATATCCATCTTTCTCCTCCTGATAGTCAGAGTGCATTAACGTCTTTCTGCCGTCATCCGTTCCAGATAAAGAAGTGTTCCTAGCGATGATATTTCATTCAATGATAAATCGCTCCCCATTTCCATATACTGTACTGCTTTTTCAATTCTATATTTTACGGAATTAACATGAATTCCCAAAAGCTGTGATACTTCTTTAATACTGCGAAGAACCAGATAAAGGCGAAGTGTGTTCAAAAAAATTATCACTTCATCTGAATATTTGATTTTTAATTGATCCGCCGAATACAAAAGAACTTTCTGTTCCCTCGGCGCATTCGTAAGCAGGTAAAGTAAAGAAAGCTCATCCATACTGTAAAGCCCCTTCAAAAACAGAAGAGAATTCAATAAATTTTTTATTCGCATGATCTCTCGATGCAGTTCCTTATTTTTATATTTTCTTTGTGAAAACACAAACAGATTCGGTTTATTATCTTCTGACAACCTGCAATAAACATCATACGGCGATTTCATCCCTTCCTCTTCCGGAATTAACAAAATACAGTACTTCTGATTATAGTTACTTTCATACAAAATATACTTTCTGTCAAAGTTTAATTTCGATTTGTCAAAACTATCAAATCGCATGAACACTATGTATATTTTTGCTTTCCCGTAGTATGGTATTGCTGGTTCAATTTTTCGTATTTTACTGCCCTGAGAAATATTATCCAGTTCCCGAACTATATAAGGCGCCATCTGATGATATAGCTGAAGCATATTCTCCTGCACTGACCCCCGGCTCGGACAGCAGGCCACCATGCTGTTTTCTCCAAAATATACAACTGCCAGGCGTGAACTATCAATTCGAAGCATCATCGGCGATTGCATCGTATTCCCCTCATTCTGTCGTATCTTCTGAATCCGGGAAATCAAAAAAGCTACCGTAATTCCTTCTGTTCCATAACTGTAAACCGTCAATGCACTCATCACAATCGGAAGCTGCAAAATCTCACTCATTTTCCGGCACAGCATATCCGGATCTTTATTCACATGAAAATCAACAAAGGTCCCCAATGCCATATCCATCCAACTGCGTTCGATCGATTCCATGCTGTTGTTTGCGATGATGCTATATTCCGAAACCATATCTCCCCACCGAACAGTTACAGGAATATATAAAATCGGAAAACCACATTCATTTCCCAATTTCAATATCTCAGGATCTATCTCCTCATTTAGGTAACTTCCAGGCATTATCCCGATCCCAGCACATCGATGCTCGATCATCGCCTCAATCAGATGTATCCGGTTTTCTTTATTATCCGCCAGGCTCCAGAAACTCGTCAGATAAAAAATCCCCTCATCCAAATACTGAACAACCGCTGGATAGGTCTCTTCTAGAATCTCGAATCGTCGTATCACACGATACGCACCATTTCCTCCCGCTGCAATATAGCCTTCACGCATGGAAGGCAGATTCAATATATCAATTGCTCTTATCATTCTGCCAGCACCTCCGAGTCGTGTTATATAGCGATTAATTATACTACAAATTGCCCGAACCTGCACCTAAAATAAAGGTTAAAATCAACACATTACACAAACCCTCAAAAAAGGGGGATGCTGCAAATCTGCAGCACCCCCTTGCCTATTTTTCTATCCTGATCAATGACCTAACTGATGTGCCATTTCTACAATTTCAGGAGTAGGGCCAACAACTCTTCCTTCGTCAAGAATCTGAACACCATCTACCCATACGCTGCAGTTTAAGCAAATACCATCAGAATGGGTTGCTGCCGGGATACCACCCGGAATATCCGAAACAAGCTGAGGACCAACATTACCAAATCCCCACTCTGTACATCCCCATACTCGCTCATCTTCTACGATATCGCCATTGAGCATTGCATTCGGTCCAAAACCAAAGCTTCCATGCGCAACCAGATAAATCTGTTTGTCATTGAATGATTTCATCCATTCTGCATAAGCCTTTGCATCAGTTCCTTCGCCTTCAATCTTGGTAACATAACCCTTTTCAATAGTAAATGTAATCGGATTCTTTACAGCTCCCAGAGGCGGTGTGATAGTACCATCTACAACGATCGTTCCATTGATGCTGTCAAAGTTCGGAGACCAGCTAATCTGTCCTGGGAACATCTTAATTTCACCCTTACGTACATGTCCGTCTGCTGTCACATAAGCTCTACCCGGCTCATTATCGCATTCCAGGTGCATACCATTTGGAGATGTGATTACAAAATGTTTTCCAGCCTCACAGAAATCAGAGATTGCCATGATAAATTTGGTCAGAAGATTATTATCAACTTTACCAATATTACGAACCATCAGCTCCGGATTAACTCCGCACAGATTCATGTATCTTGGTCTATCTTCTGGATCCGCTACAATCTTATCATATGCAGTTGAATAGAAGATCCATTTATTGTTATACTCTACCCAGGCATCACATCCCTTGATAGCTGCCACTAACGGCTCAATCGGCATATCAATATCGCCGGCTTTTCCACAGTCTCTTGGTGTTGACATTTTCAGGACCAGCGGTTTTGCCCCAAGAGCAAAAGCAGCTTTTGCTGTTGCGTTTACAACGTCCATATTCGACTCTGTATCACACGTAATAGCAAGGGATTCTCCGGGCTGCAAATCAAACATATCATAAAGCAGCTTATAGCACGCATTCGTTAATTCTAATTCGTACATGTATGTGTACCTCCTATCATTTTATTGTTTTCTTATCCTACTCTTCGTATCTAGCCAACGCAGCCAGATAAATCTTTGTATCACGAACCAAGTTATCAATTACCACATATTCATTTGGTGTATGACACATATCATCCAGTGTAGACCAGATTACAGCAGGAATATTTTTCTCCCGGAGAATGGCGCCGCAGGTGCCGCCTCCGATACCACCGCAGTAGGCCTTTGTTCCCGTCTCCGAGATTGCCTCCATCAAGCTCCGTACTACCTTACTTTCCGGCGAGGTAGGCGGCGGTGCTACCACCCGGGTCAGATACTCCACATTCATGTTAATTCCCGGGTATTTTGCCTCATATTGCTTCATAAGTCCTTGGATAAACTCCATCACTTCATCCACTGAATAATCCGGTAAAATTCTTAAATCCATACAAAATACATCTTTTCCCGGCATGACATTAGGACTTTCCACATTGGCAAATTTTTGTGTCACCTCAAAGGTCGACATTGGTGGATTGAACATGGTGTCTACTTTATCATATCTCGTTTTAAGAGCATCCTCCAATTCAACACCAAATTTCATTCCTATATAACATGCATTGATACCCAGATGTGGCATCGCTGCATGAGATGTTTTTCCGTTTATTGTAAATTTAAGCCAAATCTGCGATTTTTCTGCAATTTCAACAAAAGAGCCATCCGCGCTGCCCCCATCCGGAACAATTGCCTCATCTTTCGGCTGAATGAGTCCTTTATCAAGAAGTGCCTTCATGCCAAAATCACTTCCAGTTTCTTCATCCGACGCATAATAGAAGCACAAATTCCTATCTATCTGGATATGTTCGGCAAACAACGCCTCGCATGCATACATGGTAGTAATCACTGACTGGCTGTTATCTTCACATCCAAGTCCATAGATTCTTCCATCCTTTACTGTAGGAGTAAAAGGATCCGTATCCCAGGCACTTAAATCTCCCGGACCTACGGTGTCCACATGGCTGATAAACCACAGAGAACGATCCGTAAGCTTAGTTCCGGGGATTGTCACAACTACGTTGAGGCGCACGCCTTCTTTGACATTTTCGTCCGGAACCTCGTATACCTCATAGGGGATCTGGCGCTTATCGAACCATCGCATGATCCACTGCATTCTTGCATATTCGCCGGTGCCTCCCATCTTCGGATTGACAGCAGGTATCGAACTCATCTCTATCATATCTGCAACCATCTGTTCCCGTTTTTCTGAAATCAGATTCTGCAATTTCTGAACATCCATCGTGTACCTCTCCGTAATTTATTACTTATTGATTAATGACCAAGCTGTCTTGCCAGCTCTACAAACTCTTCGGTCGGGCCGACCACCTTACCTTCATCAAGAACCTGCACACCATCAATCCAGAGGCTGCAGTTCAATGCAATACCGTCCGAATGAGAAGCTGCAGCAATTCCACCTTCCATATCAGATACCAGCTGCGGACCAACATTTCCGATACCCCATTCTGTACAGCCCCATACACGCTCATCTTCTACGATGTCGCCGTTAAGCTGTGCCATCGGTCCAAATCCAAGACCACTATGAGCCATCAGGAACATATTCGGATCATCGAAGCTCTCCAGCCATGCACGGAAGTTTTCAGCATCTCTTCCACCTTCAATTTTTTTGATATAGCCCTTCTCGATATAGAACTTAACCGGTCCCTGTAATGCTCCGATTGGCGGAGAAAGAGTTCCATCAACCACAAGCACGCCATTTACACTCTCAAAGTTCGGAGACCAGCTGATCTGACCTGGGAACATCTTAATATCATTCTTACGAACGAATCCATCCGCCGTTACATAATCACGACCCGGTTCATTATCACACTCCAAATCCGTTCCTGCCGGAGTTGTAAAGCGCATATGATGTCCTGCCTCACAGTAATCCGAGAATCCCTGGATAAACTTGTTCAGAAGAATGTTGTCTACTTTACCAATGTTGCGAACCAACAGTTCCGGATGAACACCGTTCTGATTCATATATCTCGGACGATTGTTCGGATCTTCTGTAATCTTGTCATAAACGGTGGAATAGAAGATCAGCTTATAGTTGAATTCTACCCAGGCATCACAAGCTTTAATACCATCAATCAGTGCTTTCATCGGCATATCTTTATCGCCAGCTTTTGCGCCTTCCGGTGCAGCGATCTTAAAGATAAGTGGCTTAGCTCCGAGAATCACTGCTGCTTGTGCAGTTGCTTCTACAATCTCATCACTGGACATTGTATCAGTTGTAATCGCAATTGTCTCTCCAGGTTTCAACATGAACATGTCGCGAAGCAGCTTCAAACAAGCATCGAGAACTTCATATTCTAACATAACACCCTCCATTCTATTGTCTCTTGGGACAATGTGTCTTTTTTATTCTTAATTCCCGGCATTCGGGAATCTCTGAATCACTATTTACATTTTCCACACAAATGGCATCGGACAAAGTGACCAGGTTCTACTTCCTGCATTTCAGGATCCACTTCCATACAGATTTTCTGCTTAAAGGCACATCTGGTGTGGAAACTACAGCCACTTGGAATATTAACAGGAGATGGAATTTCCCCTTCACTCTTCACTTTCTTTGGTTTCAATGCTTCTTCTTCCGGTGTAACAACCGGAATCGCCGAAAGCAGCATCTGTGTATATGGGTGCATTGGTGCTTCATAGAATGTTTTTGTTGGAGCAATCTCACAAATCTTGCCCAAGTACATAATAGCAATCTTTGTGGATACGTTTCTCATAACACCCATATCATGTGTAATAAACATATATGTCAACTTCTGCTCTTCCTTCAGCTTCATCAGCATATTCAGAATCTTCGCCTGAATAGAAACATCCAGAGAAGAAGTTGGCTCATCCAAAATAATAAATTTCGGATTGCTGCAAAGAGCTCTGGCAATCGATACCAGCTGACGCTCGCCGCCTCCGATGGAGTTCGGCGTCTTATACATGAAATCCGGCGGCAATTCTACCATCTGAAGAATTTCACGAATTTTGTCATCTATCCCGTCTTTTGAAACTACATTGTGTACACGAAGAGGAAGACTTAAAATCTGACGAACATCTTGATACGGATTCAGGGATGAGCCCGGATCCTGAAATACAATCTGTGCATCCCGGCGAAAATCTTTGCTTCGTCCTTTTGTCTTATTCGTAATGGTCTGCCCGTTAAAAATAATCTCTCCATCCGTCTGACGGTACATTCCCATAACTGTATAGGCAATCGTACTCTTTCCGGAACCGGACTCGCCTACCAGTCCCATAACCTCTCCTTCATTGATGGAAAAATTAACTCCGTCAACGGCACGGACAAAGCGATCCTTTCCAATGGGGAAATACTGCTTTAAATCTTTTGCAATCAATAATTCTTTTCCCATTACTCCGCCCCCTCCTTTTCCGTTTTTCCATCTGCATAGCGGAAACAGGCAACTTTATGTTCCGGTTCAATCTCCACTACTGGCGGACGTTTTTTCTTACATATTTCCGTTGCGTATGGACATCTAGGTGCAAATCGACATCCTTCCGGAGGATTTACATAATCTGGTACATAACCGTAAATTCCTGCTGATAATCCGCCGCCTGAAAGCCTCGGTACACAGGAAAGAAGTCCCTGCGTATATGGATGAGACGGCGATTTAAACAAGTCTTCTGTCCGACATGTCTCCACAATATTTCCACCATACATGATATAGATTCGGTCTACCAGTTCTCTGGCCACGCCAAGAGAATGAGTAATCATAATCAATGAACGTTTCTTTTCTTCTACAAGCACTCGTAAAAGATGATGAATCTGATCCTGAATTGTAACATCCAGTGCTGTACACGGTTCATCCGCAATCAAGAGTTCCTTCGGTGTAACCAACGCTGATGCAATACAGACGCGCTGCCTCATGCCTCCTGATAACTGATGTGGATAACTTGCCATAATACGATCCGGATCCGACAACATAACACTGGTAAGTGCCTGATGTGCTGCCTCCGTGATGGCTTTTTTATCATTCTTTTTATAAAGACCGGAATACTTGATAATATCTGTCAGCTGCTGACCAATTGTAAATACTGGATTCAACGCTGACATAGGGGACTGAGAAATCATGGATATTCCGGTTCGTCGTAACTGTAAAAGTTCTGATTGCTTCATTTCCAGAACATTTTTTCCTGCAAAATCTATCTTGCCATCTGGAACATGGATTAAATCCTTTCCCAGAACTCCCATTACTGTTTTCATTGTTGTTGTCTTGCCACAGCCAGACTCACCAACCAGACCTATTTTCTCTCCTTTTCCTACCTGCAGATTGATATGATCAACCACTTTAGAATAACCGCGATAGGTACGATACCAAATAGAGAGGTCTTCAATATTTAAAATGTTTTCTCTCATCCTTAGTGCCCTCCCTTATCAAACATGTCGCGGATACCGTCTCCCAGGAAGTTAAAGCCTAAAATCATAAATGCAATACCAGCAGCTGGGAATATTGTCAGCCACCAGATATCCGGCATTAATGCAGCACCGTCAGAAATCATCTGTCCAAATGCCGGTGTAGGAGGCTGTTCACCCAGACCAACGAAACTCAAGGACGCTCCCATCAGAATAACCCAGCCTACATCCAGCGCCATTTTTGTAAAAATAGGAGACAAACAATTAGGAAGAATTTCTCTAAAGAGAATGTGCGCCTTGGAAGCTCCTATTAATTCTGCATTTTTAACAAAGTATTCTTCCGAAATAGATGATGCCTGGCTGTATACAAGTCGTGTATACCACGGCCACCACATAATTGTTACTGCGAGCATGGAGTTCATCATGTTCGGTTCCAGAATCGAAGCTACACACAGTGCCAGAATCAGAGACGGTACAGAAAGGAATACGTCCGAGATTCTCATGATAACTGCATCTATCTTAGTTCCATGATAATATCCGGCCAAAAGTCCAAGTACCGTTCCTACCGGAACAGAAATAGCCAGAACAACGATACTCATAATCAGTGCACCGCGGAAACTGAAGATAACTCGCGAAAAAACGTCACGTCCCATCTGATCAGTTCCAAATAAGTAGTCCTTACAAGGCGGAAGGCTGGCATTTGCGTAGTCAACAAAACTACCGATGCTTTCCGGATGCGGAACAATTACTTCTGCAAAAATTGCGAAGAAAAACGAAAGCAATACAAGCACAAGTCCAAATACTGACAGTTTATTGCGACTGAATTTGTATTTATAAATTCGAAGATTCTCTCTTGTGGATGGAGATAGAAGCGGTTTACGAGCCGCTTTTGTTTCACCTTGCGTACTCATTACTTACTTCCTCCCTTCCGCATTCTAGGATCCAGAGCAGCCACAATCAGGTCTACCACCAGATTCACTACAAAAAATGTAATACCGATAATCAAAACAACCGCACATATAGCATTTAAATCCTTAAACAACATTGCGTTAATTCCATATCTGGAAATACCAGGCCAGTTGAAAATACGCTCTACCAGGAATGCATTTCCCATCAAAGACGCAAAGTCCATACCCATGGTCGTAATTGCCGAGGTTGCTGACGGTTTCAGAAGATACTTCCGGATCAACAGGTTCGGAGGAAGTCCATGTCCCGTAGAAACTGCCATATATTCTTTGGCTGAGTTATCAACCAGAGAAGAGCGAAGGATTCTGGCATCCTGAACCATCGGCGGTACGGCAAGTGCAAGTGCCGGAAGAAGCAAATGTAAAAATGCATCCCAGGCCACTGTGAAATCACCTGCCAGCAACGCATCCAGCACAAAAAATCCAGTTACCGTTTTCGGAGCTACCAGTGTTGTGCTTAACCGTCCCAAAACCGGAATTGCCTGTAATTTATATCCAAACAGAAGCAAAAGCAGAATTCCGATTACGAATGCCGGAAGTGCTACTCCGATATAAGACAGAACTCGAATCAAACCATCTACCCATGTATTCTTGTATTTACCAGCCAGAAGTCCAAGAATAAATGTTCCGATTACCATAAATACACCAGCCATGATAATCAATTCCAATGTTGCTGGAAGAAACTGTGCCACGTCCATGGCTACCGGTCTCTTAGTTACAAAAGAGTTTCCAAAATTTCCTGTTACTGCACTAGTGAGCCATTTTACATATTGAACCGGGAACGGATCATAGAGGTTCATCTCCATGCGAAGCGCTTCTTTAGCTGCCTCAGTGGCTCTGGCTCCCAGAGCGATGGTAGCTACATCACCGGGAACAACTCTGGCAATGGTAAATATCAATAATGATGTTCCAAACAATACCAGGATTCCCATCAATAGCCGTTTTATTATGTATTTAATCACTACGCTTCACCTCTTACTGTCTGCAAAAAGGATGCTGCAAAATCATATATTTAGATTATAAATATGTTTTATTTTGCAGCAGAGCCTTTCACAAATCTTACTTTTGATCCAGATTATACTCAAATTCAGAGTAAACCTGACTATAACCATTTACACACTGTGGAACGCCACCCTGCTCTACAAACGGCCAGGTAACATAAGAGCTCTGGTAAGCACATCTCTCTGAAAGGTCACAGAGCCAAGCGCTCGGACAGACTTCATCAACAATATAGTTCTGGATATCTGCGTATTTTGCAAGACGCTCATCCGTATCTGTAGTTCCAAGTGCATCTTCAATCATATCGTTAACGGTTGAATCAGCTAACCACTCACCATTCTCCCAGGTTCCTTTTGTCTCATCTCCATAACGGCTCTGTAAATAGATACCTGCATCATCGAACGGCGGAGCAGAGTTGATAATTGTAATCTGCGGAGAAGTTTCTACTGAACCCATCTGATCAATCAGAGAAACCCACGGAGCTTTTGCAATTGTAATTGTCACTCCAATTTCTTTTGCTGCTGACTGCATCATCAGTGCAATCTTTTCAAGGTCAGATACATCCGAGTTAACAACAATTTCGATCGGATAGTTTGCATAATCATTTGCATATTTAGATGCTGCGATGTATTTCTTAGCCTGCTCAATATCAAATTTAAAAGCCTTTGTATCTACATGACCCATAACACCTGCTGGAACCGGACCGGTTGCCTTAACGGAATCTGGGAAAATAGAATTAAGGATCGTATCGTAATCAATTACGCAGTTCATCGCACGACGGAAATTAATATCATCCATCGGAGCTGCCTGTGTGTTCATGTATACATTATATTCCAGACCATTGCTGTATTTAGCAATCGAAATACCATCTATCTTGCTTAATGCAGACAATGTCTCAACACTCTGCCAGGTATCTGTGATATCCATCTCTTTATTGTTGATCATCGTTCGAACTGTGGTTGCTTCGGTGATAGCCATCTGTTTGAAAGCTTTCGGAGCTTTCTCATTCTCCCATCCCATAAACCAATCCGGATTCTGCTCAGCATAGAAATAATCCTGCTGTACCAGTTCAACTGCTTTATACGCACCCGAACCTGCATCATGTGTCAGGAGATAGGTTCTTCCGTAGTCACCATTCTCACCGTAATTTCCGGTTGACTGTGTATTTGCCTTTACTTCATCTTCATTCAGGATATACAAACGAACCAGAGCGTTAATAAATGGTCCATATGCCTGTTTCAGATGAAACTCAACTGTATAATCATCGACGGCTACTGTCGTTCCCGGCTCAACATAGCTTGTAAAAATATAAGCATATCCCTCACCAATCGTTAACAGACGATCCATCGAATACACAACATCCGAAGCTGTTAATTCATCCCCATTATGGAATTTAATTCCTTTCTTCAGGTTGAAAGTATATGTAAGACCATCCTCACTGATTGTCCAATCTTCTGCCACTCTCGGGATAACGCCTTCATCCGCTTCATTTGACGGGAATATCAGTGTATCATAAATATTGATCGCTGCAATTAAGCTAGAACCAGTATTTACAATGGCCGGATCCAGATCCGGTGTACCGGACACACCAATCTTGATGCAGCTTTCCGCTTCCGCTACCCCCTGTCCGATTGCTGCCGCCTGGCTTCCTTCTGCACTACCTTGATTCCCACCGCCACATCCAGTTAAAAGCATAGCAAACATCGACGCTGCCAATACAACACTCAAAACACGTCTTTTTTTCATTTGGTCCTCCTTTACTGCTGAAACCTTTCGGTTTATCCCGCCAAAGAGACGTACATCTCATGGCATTTTCTTCTTTTTTGTGTTTATTTTCAGATTCGCTCATTGATATGTGATTATTATAGCAATTCAGCCCTTCCTCTTTCAATTGTGTTCAACCACAAATTCTTCTCATTTTTTTTGTTTCCAACAAACAGCCCGCCTTTACTGGGAGGACAGTTTCCGTCAATGGCGGACAGTTTTAGCACTTGTACACGTGAAGCGGAGCGTTTTGTTTCATAGGAACATCCTATGAAACAAAAAAACAGCCCCTGCCACACGACAGGGACTGCCTTTTATATTAGACTCTAGGAGTTAAACTCTATATCTAATAATATGTAACGATTCACATCCGATTATTTATCTTCTGCGATACGTTTTTTGTTGATGTCTTTCCACATCTCAACGTCTACGCCCTTCCAGCAAAGCTTATCCGGGTTGTAGTACGGGTCTTTCTTTGCTTTCATCTGCTCTTCGTAGTCTTTGTACAGTGCAAATACCTTCGGAGACAGAAGCAGTACAACTAACATGTTGATCCATGTAGATCCACCAAGTGCAAGGTCAGAAAGATTCCAAGCCAGACCGGAATCGATATTGCCCCAGATGAAGATAAGGATAGGCATAACAATCTGCATAATTCTGATAACTACTTTACGGGTAGCTGCTTTATCATCGCCCTGGAACAGGTAAAGAACCGAAGTCTCGCCCTCATAATAGTAGCTGATTAAGCATGTAAAGGAGAACAGAGCCAGCATGATAGCAATGAACAGAGGAGCAATACTTCCCATAACGGTGCTGCAGGCATTCTGAACGAAAATAACGCCATATGTTCCATCTGCTGCTAACTGAGCCATCTGATCGTGCATTGCACCGGTACCACCGATGTAACCAAACTGTGTATTGTAGCATCCGCTTAAGAGCATCATCAGACCAGAAGCGGTACATACGATAACGGTATCCAGCCAAACACCAGCTGCGTTTGCCATACCCTGTTTAATCGGGTGGCTGGTCTCTGCTGCTGCTGCGGTCGGCATGGACTCACCCATACCAGATGCAGATGAGAATGTGCCTCGTTTAACACCCTGCTGGATAGCGATACCAACGCCGCCGCCCAGAAGAGCTTCTTTGGAACCAAATGCACAGGATACAACCTGAGCGATAACGCTCGGAATCTGACCTGCGTTTGCGATTAAGATAACAACTGTTGCAATCAGGTAAATGCCTACCATCGGCGGAACCAGCATAGATGCTACAGAACTGATTCGTTTAACACCACCCATAACTACAACTGCCATAGCCAGTGCGATAACCAGAGCCGTAATCCACATCGGAATACCTAAAGCGTTCTTAAATCCATCGCAGATTGTATAGGTAGCTGCTGCCGGCATGAATAATACAACGCCCAGTCCGAAGAATGCTGCATAGAAGGTACCATAAGCTTTCCAGCCAAGACCTCTCTCAGCACAGTAAGCACCGCCGCTTCGATACTGACCATCGATACGGTTCTTATAAAGTACGGATAATGTACACTCAGTAAAACAAACAGCAGAGTTTGTCATACCAGCGATGATCATCCAGAAGAGTGCGCCAGGTCCGCCCATGTAAAGAGCTACGGCTACACCGGCTACGTTACCGGTACCAACACGCATCGCCATGGTTGTACAGAAGGATGCGAATGAAGAAATACCGGATTCAGACTCCGACTTATCAATGATTCGGCTCCACATATCTTTAAAATGAACAAACTGGAAAAAGCCGAGACGGATTGTAAAGTATAAACCACTGCCAACAATCAGAACTAACATTCCAACGCCCCAAATGGGTCCGTTCAACATATTGACGATGTTGTTAATTGCTTCCATATAAAGTTCCCCCTTTATTTGATGTAGTGCCGCGCGCTGGCTAAGCAAGTTTTTCAATTCGCTCAAAAAACTTCTTGCTTTTGAAAAAATTATATCACTAAAGTGAAATTTGTTCAACAAAATTATTTGAATTTATTATGCAGAATTTTCATGATATAGCGTAGAATCATGAATTCCCCTGTTTTTTTCATGAAATAAATTGCACTTTTTCGGGCGTCAATTAGTATAAATGCACAAGATATCATGATATTTTGTCTACAACTGCACCATTTTCCGTTAGACTCCCGTTCGGAATTTTGTCCATTTTCTTTCGGAGTTTCATGAATTTTGTTTACCATTTGTTTATTTTTTAACCTTTTGTGTGTTTCATTTAAATGAAATTTTTATGTTGTATTTGAGATCGTGGGCATATTTCTATCTTTTTCTCCCATTTCTTTCACGAATATGATATACTAGGGACACTTGGCAGAGCCATCGGAATGAATGTCCGCCGCACACGCACCCATGTAATCCGCCCGGATATTCCGTATGAATCAGATTCGTATTCTACATAATTCTTACAAATCTTCTCATCCTCCTTTGGTATCTGTCAGCTCTGTACATTTTATGAATCAGACCGAACGCTTATTACGAAAATGGAGGGAGTATTTTTTGGATCTCAAAGATATGCGGCTTTTTTTAGCCATTGCAGAAGAAAATAACCTGACGCGTGCCGCCCAGAAAAACGGTTACACGCAGTCGGCGGCAAGCCATATGCTGCGAAATATTGAAACAGAACTCGGGTTTTCCCTGTTTTCGCGTTCCCAGAGGGGACTTGCCCTGACGCGGAACGGCGAGGCACTGCTTTCCCCGATCCGGCGGACGCTGGCGGCGGCGGAATATTTTGATCAGACAGCTGCCTCCATCCGGGGTGTCCAGACCGGGCACATCCGGATCGGCGCTTACTTAAGCGCTTCCGTCCAATGGTTGCCGCCCGCCCTCAAAAAGTTTCTTACCGATTACCCGGATATGACCGTTGAAGTGCTGGAGGGGTGTTCACAGGAGATTGAAGGATGGCTGGAAAATAGCTCCATCGATTTCGGCATCGTCGGCCCCCACCCGGACGGAAAGATGGACTGGCTTCCCCTGAAAAAAGAACCCTACCTGGCTGTCTGCGCGAACGATTCCCCTTATGCTGAATATGAGCGCTTTGACTTAAAGGATCTCCCCAAGGTTTCTTATATAGAAGAAAAAGGTGAAAATGACCTGCTGCGCCAGTTCCAGCAGCTCGGCATCACACCGCCAAAGCCGTCGTTTACCTCGCAGAACACCTACTCCATGCTCGCGATGGTCAGCCACAACCTGGGCGTCTGCATCCTGCCGGAGCTGGTCGTCCGTGATATTTCTAAAAATGTTGTCCGGCTGCCGCTCAATCCGCCGATGGAGCGCGTGCTCGGTGTCCGGATTCCGTCAGCAAAAAAAGCGTCCCCAGCTGCCAGCCTGCTGATCGCGCAGCTGCAGCGGACAGTGTTTGAGTTAGAAGGGCCACTTTTATAGTCAGATGCTTTTTAGAAACTTAAGATGAAAGTTTTGGGAAAAGAGGAGTCATTCGAATATGAATTTTCAATCAATGGAATATTTTGCCGCGGTTGCGAAAAACCGCAGCTTCACTAGGGCCGCCGATGCGCTGCATATTACCCAGCAGACATTAAGCGCCCATATCGCCGGAATCGAGCGGGAGCTTGGATGTCCGCTCCTAATCCGTCACATCCCGCTGGAGCTTACCTATGCGGGGGAGGTATTTCTGCGCTATGCAACGGAATTTAATACAAAATATGACTGTATGCTTCACGAATTTGGCGATATTTTAAATAACCAGACAGGAAAACTGCGGATCGGCATCGCATTCACGCGCGGACACGCCATCATGCCGGAGCTGATCGCCGCCTTTCAAAAGGAATATCCCGGCGTGGATGTGGAACTCGTCGAATCTTCCAACGATGTGCTACAAAAATACCTGCTGGACGGCACAATTGATCTGGCGATCGCCAATTTTTCAGTTCGCATTCCCGGCATCATTCTGCGGGATTTCTATGAGGAAGAGATGGTTCTCATCGTCTCCACTGCCCTGCTGCAGAACATTTACGGCAAACAGACCGAAGCCATTATCCAGGAAGTCAGCCGCCATCACCGCTACTCCCTTCTGGCTCCATGTCCGTTTCTCCTAAACCGTGAACATGATCTAGTCGGACGCATCGGGCGGAATATCCTCGCGACAGACAACTTCGTCCCCTCGGTTCATGCCTGCTCTGACAACATCGCTACCCTGCTTGCCCTCTGCGCGATGGGAAAAGGTGCCTGCATCAGCCCAAAAAACCTCGCATTTTCTATTCTCAGCAAGGAACAGCTGGATACACTCCATGTCTTTACGCTCGGGGAAGAAGCGCGGTACCCGATCAAATTTGCGTGGCTGGAACAGAGCTATGAGTGGAATATGATTTCACGGTTTATTGAATCGTCGCTGAAATGCACTCATTAAAAACAGGGGAGACAGCCTCACACACACCGCTGTCTCCCCTGTTTATTCCCCAAATGGTCCCTGTGCGCCTCGGCGCACGCCTCTTATTCATCTACCAATGTAATCTGTACCCGTTTCCCCATCGCCGCTGCGATCTTTACCATAAAATCCAGCGACGGATTGTAGCTGCCGCTCTCGAAGCGGGTGATATTCGGCTGGGAAATCCCCGCCTTTCTGCCAAGCTCCGTTTGTGTCATGCCGTTTAACTTACGATTCTGCTTAAATCCCTCGATCGTCGCCTCCCGCGCCTCCTGCTGCCAGCGCTCCATCCACTGTCTGTATTCCGCATCCGTCTGAAACGTCTCCGGAATCCTGTTTGCGTTTTTCATTGTGCTACCTTCTCCTTTTCGAATCTGCTCTGCCGCGGCGCCACCCTCCCAAAGCCCGCCGCTGCCGTCCTCTATAGAATACCATCTTTCCACCCTATAAATCAAGGTATTTCCCTGTAACGGTTCACCGGCAGTTACTTTAGATCGCCTTTTCCCCTAAAACATACGATTCGCGCGCTCTGCCACTTGAAAGCAATGCCTCTCTTCTGGTATAATAGATGGACTTATGCAAACATCTGCCTGACCGCTTCCAATCGGCGGACTTCTAGATATTTGCGGCAAATCTTATATAATGTTTGAGGAGTTACAATTTCATGGAAAAAAGAGAATCTTTCAACAGTAAGTGGGGCTTCATCCTCGCCTGTATCGGCTCGGCGGTCGGTATGGGAAATCTCTGGATGTTTCCCACCCGCGTCTCCCTGTACGGCGGTGGCTCGTTCCTGATCCCGTACTTTATCTTCGTCGCCCTGATCGGCTCCACGGGTGTCATCGGGGAAATGTGCCTGGGACGCGGCACCCGCTCCGGTCCAATCGACGCGTTCGGCGCTGCCTGCGAGACACGCGGCAGGCGCAAACTGGGTGACGCGCTCGGTTTCATCCCGGCAGCCGGTTCCCTCGCGATGGCGATCGGCTATACCGTCGTCATGGGCTGGATCCTAAAATATGCCATCGGAGCCTTTACCGGTGCCACGCTTGCCCCGGCCGACACAGACGGTTTTGCCTCTGCTTTCGGCTCGATGGCGTCCGCATTTGGAAACAATGGCTGGCAGCTTGCCGCCCTCTTCTTCTGCATTCTGATTCTGATGTTCGGCGTCGGAAGCGGAATCGAGAACGCCAACAAGCTGATGATGCCGGTATTCTTCATCCTGTTTGTCTTTTTAGGCATCTACGTAGCATTCCAGCCGGGTGCGATGCAGGGCTACCGCTACATTTTCCGCATCGATCCTGAGATCCTCGCAGACCCAAAAACATGGATTTTCGCACTGGGGCAGGCATTTTTCTCCCTGTCCGTCGCCGGAAATGGAACCTTAATCTACGGTTCCTACCTCTCCGATGAGGAAAACATCCCGGCATCTGCCGCGCGGGTTGCCCTGTTTGATACGATCGCCGCGATTCTCGCCGCCCTCGTCATCATCCCGGCAATGGCAACCACCGGTGCAAAACTTGATCAGGGTGGTCCGGGACTCCTCTTCATCTACCTCCCGAACCTCATCCGCTCAATGCCGGGCGGTACGTTGATCGCGATCATTTTCTTCGTAGCCGTTCTCTTCGCCGGGATGACCTCCCTGCTCAACCTCTACGAAGCACCGATCGCCACCGTCCAGGAAAAACTCCACCTCGGCCGCGTCCCTGCCTGCGCGGTTATCGGTATCATCGGAGCTGCCGTCTCCCTGTTAATCCAGGGCATCGTCTCCGACTGGATGGACGTCCTCTCCATCTACATCTGCCCCCTCGGCGCCGGACTCGCCGGAATCATGTTCTTCTGGGTATTCGGAAAAGACTATGCAGAAACGCAGGTCAACAAAGGCCGCGAAAAGAAATTTTCAAAATGGTTTGTACCGGTGTGCCGCTATATTTATATTCCGGTATGTGCGCTGGTATTAATATTAGGCATCGCATTGGGCGGTATTGGATAATATGAAAAAGAATGTGCCTTGGCACATTCTCGCGGAGCGTTTTTTATTTCTTAGGACGCAATTTCCTATGAAATAAAAAAATGATTGACAAATCTCATTTCCGCGCTATAATAAGAACAATCATTTAAAACCCACAAAACAAGTAGGAAATATATTTTTATAATCGTTTATGAATTTTAAGGAAAGGAGGAAACCATCATGAGAACATCTTATTCAGTTATGTCTGCTATGTGTTGTTGTATGGAGTGTATGTGCTGCTGTTGCTGTGACACTCTTACTTTTGTTGTGCAGACAGATAACTGGATGATATCTTCATGAGGTTTTTCTCATCTTGCTTTCACTGGAAAGTGATAGATACAATCCAATTTAGGAGGTCTGGACAACCAGACCTCCTTTTTTGTACCCATTTATATTTCAGTATGCAAAATTGAATATTTATATTGCATCCAGATATATCATTCGTATAAAAAACGCGACACATACAGAAGTCATTTTTCAGGAATTATCCCTTAAAAATGTGCTTCCCCAGATAAACAAAGTTAAAGGAGACCAGAAATGATTCGATTTGAACATTTAAGTAAAACATTCCAGACGAAAGACGGTGCATTTGAAGCACTGAAGGATGTGTCCTTCGAAATCGAAAAGGGCGATATCTACGGCGTCATCGGTTACAGCGGTGCCGGAAAATCCACCCTGATCCGAATGGTAAACGCCCTGGAAAGACCGACTTCCGGAAAGATTTTCGTTGAAGATAAGGACATTGGAAGCCTGAGTGCAAAAGAGCTTCGCAGCCTCCGAAAGGGAATCGGAATGATTTTCCAGCAGTTCAACCTCCTGGAATCCAAGACAATTTACGACAACGTCGCGATTGCCCTGAAACTAAACGGCACCCCCAAAAAAGACATCGAAGCGCGTGTGAATGAGCTGCTGGAGTTCGTCGAACTTTCCGATAAGAAGTCCTACTATCCGGGACAGCTCTCCGGCGGACAGAAACAGCGCGTCGGTATCGCAAGGGCACTTGCAAATAATCCGTCGATTCTTCTCTGCGATGAGGCGACCAGCGCCCTCGACCCGAAAACGACCGATTCCATTCTCGATTTGCTAAAGAAGATTAATGAAACTCTTCATATTACAATTGTGATTATCACACATGAGATGAATGTCATCCAGAAAATCTGTAATAAAGTCGCCGTCATGGATTTCGGTAAAGTCGTAGAAACGGGCTCTGTCATTCAGGTTTTCTCAGACCCGCAGTCCGATATCGCCAAACGGTTTGTCGGCAATCTCATCCACGACGTTATTCCGGAACCGCTCGTCGAGAGCATCCGCCAGGAAACGCGGAACAGCCGCCTGCTCCGCATCAAGCTGGAAAATACAGATAGCACCGAGCCGCTTCTCTGGGATATCAACCGGCGGTTTGAGGTGGAAACCAACATTCTCTACTCCACCATCAACGTTATTCAGGGCATCGTCGTCGGCATCATGCTCGTCCTCTTCATCGGAAGCGACGAGGAAATCAAAAAAGCCGAGCGCTACATTCTCGAATCAAACGAAGAATATAAGGAGGTTGTATTACCATGATTCAGCAGTATTTAGGCATTTCGCCAGACAAACTCATCAAGGCCGGTTGGGAAACCCTGTATATGGTCGGTTTTTCCCTGATTATCGGTTCCATCGTCGGATTTTTCATCGCCATTGTCTTATGGCTGACCCGCAAAGGCGGGCTCAAGGAAAATCCATTGCTTTACACGATTTTAAACGGCGTCATCAACATCATCCGAAGCACACCGTTTATCATCCTTCTGGTATGTGTAATGCCCTTTACGAAAATCATCGTCGGCACTCGGATCGGTACCAGGGCAGCTATCGTGCCATTAGTTATCTATACCGCCCCATTTTTAGCAAGACTTCTTGAGACATCGCTTCTGGAAGTCGGCGGCGGCATCATCGAGGCAGCCCAGTCGATGGGAGCGACCACGTTCCAGATTATCGTTCATTTTGTGCTTCCGGAAGCATTTGCTTCGGTTATCCTGGCTCTGACAACCGGAACCATCGCCCTCATCGGAGCAACTGCGATGGCTGGCTACATCGGAGGCGGCGGCATCGGAAACATCGCCCTGACCTACGGCTATCAGACCTTTAACTTCCCGCTGATGTTTGCGACCGTTTTCATCCTGATTGCATTTGTCTGGATCATCCAGAGTCTGGGAAACCGGCTGTCACAAAAGAGACGGACACATCAGTAAACCAAATCATATCATAAAAGCTATTAAATTATTTTATATACAAAATAACAAAACGAAAAAAAAGGAGAACCCCATTATGAAAAACGTAAAAGCCTATGTAAGAACCACCCTGACCGCCGGTCTGATCCTCGCAGCTGCTGTTCTGGGAGGCTGCTCAAAGAGTGCTGCTGGAAGCTCCGCTGCTGATACTGCCGATGCTTCTTCCGGCACCGAATCTGCTGCTTCCGCCGATGCTTCCAATTCTAATAAGAAGGAGCTCAAATACGGAAAAGCTGCCGGTCCGTACACTGTCTTATTTGAGGATGCCATCAAACCAATTCTGGAAAAAGAGGGCTATACACTCACCGAGGTTGATTTCTCTGACCTTCTCCAGAATGACCTTGCTTTAAATGACGGCGAGATCGATTTCAATGTAGAGCAGCATACCGCTTATGCCGAAAATTTCAACGAAGCCCAGAAAGGTAACCTGGTTCCGATTTCCCCGATTCCTACCGTTCCGGCTGCCATCTTTTCTGCCACTGAAACCTCTCTGGACGCCATTCATGACGGTGCCAAAGTAGCCATTCCGGACGATGCCGCCAACACAGCCCGCGCTTATGTTCTCTTACAGAAAGCCGGATGGATCACTCTAAACCCGGATGTGGATCTCTCCACTGTCACCCAGGCGGATATCACAGAAAACCCTTACAACATCGAATTTACCGAAATGAACTCCACCAATATTCCAGCTGTTTTAGATGACTTTGATTATGCGGTTATCACCGGAAGTATTGTATACAATGCAGGAATCGATCCATCCACTGCCCTTCTTCAGGAAGACATTCTGCCGCATCTGATTCTGCAGGTCGTTGTAAAAGAGGAAAATAAAGATGCTCAGTGGGCAAAAGATATCGTTGCTGCTTACCACTCCGATGAATTCAAAGAATATTTAGACAAGAATAACAATGGTTTATGGTTTGTTCCGGAGGAACTGTTTAACTAATAGGAAACAGCATCGGAAGGCATCAGCAGGAAACAGGAGGATTTCACATGGCTCTCATTTTAGATAAAACCGAACAGAAAATTGTCGATATCATCGACGCACACCGCAACGAGATCATCGCATTCGCCAAAGATATCTACACCCATGCAGAGCTGGGTTATAAAGAATACAGAACTGCAGAAAAATTTGCTTCTTTCATGAAAAATCTGGGTCTTGAGACAAAGGAAGAACTGGCTGTCACCGGTGTCAAAGCTTACTTAAATGAAGAAGAGAAAACGAATGTAAGTCTGGCTCTCATCGGGGAACTGGATGCGCTCCGCATCCCGGAACATAAATATGCCAATCCGGAGACTCAGGGAGCTCACTGCTGCGGACATCATGCCCAGCTGGCCGGTGTCATCGGTGCAGCCCTGGCTCTGACCAATGAAGATGTAAAAAAAGAGCTGGACGGACAGGTTGTATTCTTCGCCGTACCGGCAGAGGAATATGGTGAGATTGAATTTAAAAACTCCCTGACCGCACAGGGCAAAATCAAATACGGTGGCGGAAAATGTGAACTCATCCGCATCGGTGCTTTTGATGACATCGACCTGGATATCGTCCACCACACCGGTGATAAAGATATCAGTGTCGGTTCCCACTCCAACAACGGTTTCGTCTCCAAGGTCATTCGTTATAAGGGACTGGCTGCCCACGCAGCCGGTGCCCCGCATCTGGGAGTCAATGCATTAAATGCAGCTTCCCTCGGACTTTCCGCCCTGGCTTACCAGCGCGAAACCTTCCGGGATGATGACCATGTCCGGATCCATCCCATTATCACAAAAGGCGGAAATCTCGTCAATGTAGTACCGGATGAGGTGGTAATCGAAACTCTGGTACGTGCCGCCAACAAGGATGCCATCGCAGATGCTGCTGCCAAAACGGACCGTGCCTTCAAAGCCAGTGCCATCGCCGTCGGTGCTTCCTGCGAAATCACCACTATGCCCGGATACCTTCCGGCTCTGAGTGAAAAAGCCGATGAATCAGTCCTGGCAGCCGCTGAGATTGCCGCACAAACCAGTGAAAAAGATTACCAGATCGTCCAGGAAGATACCCACGCCTACAGCGGCGGCTCCACCGATGTGGGGGATGTACAGCATCTGCAGCCGGTCCTTACCTTCAACACCGGCGGTAAGGTAAGCGGTCTCCACTCCGTTGATTTCGATATCGTAGACGATGAGCTTGCCTATGTGGTCACTGCAAAAATCTTCGCCCTCTCCGCTTACCGCCTGCTTCGGGACGGGGCTGTGAAAGCAAAAGAGATTGTAGCGAATTATCAGCCCATCTTTACCAAAGAGGAGTATATCAAATATATGGATTCCTTTATTAAGACGGAGACGTATCAGTAAGATAACAGAAAAGAAGGACGGGAGGTACTTTTTACAGCACCTTCCGTCCATTTACAGTCAACTTAAAGGTCGTTCCCAGTATCTCCGCCGATTTCCGGCAAAGCATCATTCTTCCCAGGAAAATCTCGAAATAATCATACATGGAACATATCTTTTCATCTACCTGAAGATTCAGGGCAATAACTGAACGATCCTTTTCAATCTTAAGTTTGGACTCTGTTATCGCATAATTCACACGGTCGTGGATATCAAAAGCGGCTCTCTCTTTTTCACGAACACGGCTTCTTCGCACATCCGTCTTATCAGCGATAATCAGAGTTGCGGATATTACATCCTCCGCACTTCCGGCGTGCGGCAGTCTCACCGTAGACACCGGCTCCGTGGGAACAGAAGACCGAGCCGCTTGGGTTTGCCAAATCCGCATCCGGATCATAACCGGTTGCTTCGATGACCTCTTCCTCATTATGGCAGGGTCCATATCCATCCAGGGTACAGACAAGCTGTCCTAAGCCGCTGGTATAAGCCGTTACTTCTGTCTGATATCCATCCAGGGATGAAACCGGTGCACGGCCGGTAAGTATCGCCTGTCCATCCTCCAGAACCGGTCCTTCAAAAACCGCAAACCGGCGTTCCAGATCCGTCATTGCACGTCCTACCATCTTGTCCGGTATCGTCAGATGAAATGCATAAAATGGCTCCAAAAGCATCGAATGTGCCTGCATCAGGCCATGACGGATAGCCCGGTAAACCGACTGACGGAAATCACCGCCATTCAAGGTATTCACAGGCAATTTTACTACCTGTTATGATACCATGAATGGCGGGGATTGTAAAATTTTATCATCGGTTGATGAAATTCAGTACCACCACAAGCAGCAGCATATGAACTGGATAAAATGCATAACAGAGATACTGGAATGGTTTACTGTGGTAGCCCTGTCTGCCGCGGTACAGCCAGATGGGGATCAATGCCAGAAGCGCAAGCCCCTGCTGGCACAGTTCAAATTCCATGCCAAAGAGCTGAACCGGATACATCAGACCGCCCAGCAGTTCCACATTCAGCCAGTATAGGGCAGCCAGCTGTCCCAAGAAGCACCACCATTTCCGCCCATGGAGGAAATAGAACACAAATACCGTCAGAACACCGACCCCGTAGTAATCCACCATGCAAAGAGTTCCCAGTACCAGACCTGCCGGCACAACCAAAACGCACACCAGCAGATACATCCAGGTTTTTCCTTTTTTCCGTACCTGTTCCATAAGCCAGACACCTAAAAGGCCCAACAGGAATGTCCAGAGGACATTCTGGTGAACCGGATAAAACCAGGTACCGCCGTACATCAAATCAAAGGGAATTTCTGAAAGCACTGCAAACAGCAGCATCCGAAGGATGTACTTTTTAAAGCTTCTGGTGTGGAAGTACCCCTCCACCGCCATAAAAGCGAAGATAGGAAATGCCACTCTTCCGGCACAGGTAAGCCACTCCCTAGCAGGAAGAAGCGTCGCCCAAAGGTGATCCATCAGCATAAGCGTCATGGCGATAATGTGCAGGACAGCTGCAGTAAGTTCAAATTTTTTTGAAGCAGATGAATCCATTCAGTTCTTGTTCCTTTCCTATTGCATTTCTATCGTATAATTATAGCTGTATGTGTGAACATAAAGCATATTGTCCTGAGGCACCAGAAGATCCGGCTGTTTTTTCAGCTCCAGGCTTGCAATAACCTCGCCGGTGTGAAGGTTGAGCTGATAAAGATAATCCTTTTCCGAGGTAAAACCATACCCGCAGATAATAACATCCTTTTTTACAATAAAATTCATGGTGTTGCAGGTCTGATCCCCACTTCGCCAAAGAAGCTTGTTATTTTCCAGATCATAGGCAAACATAAAGCAGCTATCCGGCTGTGCGTAACCATTTGTCACACTGATGCCATAAAAGATATCATCCAGGAGGCAGGCATTATTGCCGTTGATATACCATTTATCCGTTGGATACTCCAGCACATACAGACAATTTCCGGAAATATTTTCATAAATATACAGCGCATCCCCGGACCAGATATACTGATATTCGTCATCATAGAAATTATTCCATTCCTTTCCGACCATAGGAAGGGATAACTGTTTGCTTTCATACCATTCGTTCGCAAAATCGATTCCATTTTCCTCTTCCGACACAATTTTTAACGTTAACGGTGAAACTGCATCTCCCTTCGGATGAATCTCCCCAACTCCGGATAAGTCAATGGTGATATACTTAGTTTCAGGAGCCGCATTTTCCCCTTCCCCTGCATCCTCATTTTGAATCAATACGGACTCCTCACCGGTCTCCCGGACACTTTCTGCAACACTTGACTCATTTTGCATCGTATAATCCATGTCCTTCTTGCCACAGCCAGCCAGGGTAAGCAAACAAGTCCACACAATCATAAAAGTTAGAAGTTTTTTCATATATATCCATTCCTCTATGCTCAAAAAGATGTTATCACTTTGGATGAACTTTCTTCTGAGCCATTTCTATTTGAACACGTTGAGAAGTTACCTTAACTTATCTCTATATCAAAACATGCCCGGCAGTTTCGCCGCCAGGAATAATCCAGCACCAAATGAGATCAGATTGGCCACAAAGGAATACAGGATATAATATGCATCCTCCTTTTTCTTTTCTGATAGCCTCTTAAGAATTGTGCAATACAACACTGCCTCCAGAGCAAATACAATCAGCTCAAAAAGTACATAGAAAAATGTAAATGCAAGAGGACCGGAATTATAATTAATCACATTGAGCAGCACATTTAAGATAATCTGCGTAATAATGTTGACAACAGCCAGAATCAACAGCTGTTTTTTCTGTCTGAAACCAAACAGCAGCGCCACCAGCATTTCGATTAAAATAGTAAGGACGATCCTTGCTCCAAGAGCCAGCATCTCCTGCCGGTAATTATACGAACGGTAAGCCTCAATCCGCTCATTGGTACTCAAATCATCATTGTATTCCACCGAACCGATATCCACACCATCCATATCCACTGTATAATACGTATCAAATGCATAACGAGCATAAATTCCACTGGATACAAAGGTTTCCGTTTCCGGATAATACAGAAGAATTTTAAAATCATCCGGCGGATAATAGGTCCATGCAAGCTCTTTGCTTTCACTTACCTTCCAGCTCCGCTGCAGAAAATAGTATCCATCCGGATCCTTGTAATTCACAAAGATCTCCCAGATACCAGGATCCATGTACTCTTTCTGGGCACTCTCCGTTCTTCCATCCCAGGCACTTGCCGGACCAGTAGATTTCTCCTTCGACAGCAAAGTTCCATAACAGAGCTCATCCCCCATATGCTCAAACTGAATCCGAACAGAGGCCTTTGGTCCCATATCGGCATTGACTGTCATCGGAAATGCTGAAACTGCCATTATCATACACAAAAGCATTATAAAAACAAGACTGTATTTTCTATTTTTCATACCAAAAGCCTCCCTTCAGATATTTTTATTCTGGTGAAGAATCTCATCGGCATTCTTGCTGCAAAATACTACATCCGATGGGAATCATCTTCCATCTTGTAAACAAACAGGCGGTTCATCCCCTCCTGCCATGGGTATTCAAATTCCAGACGATTCCCAATTCATCACATATTCTTTTTCTCTTGTGAATTCGTCCATCTCTTCACTCTGAATAGTAAATCCTTCTCGTTGATAAAAAGACATTGCCCTGACATTCTTCTGATATACCTTTAACTGTAATTTGTCTTTTTTATCCTTGATGTAATCCAACAACATTTTACCTATGCCACATGACTGCATTTCGTCAGAAACAAAAATACCTTCTATGTATTCATCACTTACTCCTATAAAGCCTTGAATCATTTTATCATCTTCATACACATAAACTTCCGCCTGTGGCAGCATTTCCTTCACGAATTCATAATTACTTATCCAGTATTGTTCAGGAATAAAAAAATGTGCTTTCAGATTAGTTTTCAACCATATATCAGCGACTCTATTTATATCTACCTTCTGCAACTTTCTAATCATAACGATTATTCTCCATCCAACCTGATTATAACACGATTAACTCATTACGATTTACCTATCTGTACTCAACAATTTCTTCGAAAGGTTTCCTTGGTCTTTTAGCCGGAGCTTCATTGGCAAATCCAATCGCAACAATTCCTGTCAATTGGCTGTCTGTTCCGATAAAATCCATCAGCTCATTATAGGCAAAACAAGTATTGGCAATCCATAAGGTACCCAATCCATATCCCGTTGCTGTCAGAATCATATTTTCAATCGCCGCACCTATGGACAGTGAATCACATATTTCAACAATTCGCTTTTCATTTTCAATGCTTGCAAATGGAGTATGCTGGTTGGTATTAAGCACTGCTATAAGGCATGGGGCCTCCTGCATGATTCTAACGGTATTCTCAGCATCCGGTATGGCAAATGCCCATTCCGGCATAAGTTCATGGGTCATTTTTTCTGAATTTATACCATGACGCATGACATCAACCAGTTTATCTTTTTCTTTCCCCTGATATACAATAAATTTCCAAGGCTGTCTGTTTTTAGCAGATGGTGCAAGGGAAGCACTGTATATGATCTCGTCAATTAACTTCCTTTCGATCTCATCTGGCTTATATTTTCTTATACTTCTTCTATTCTCAATTTCACGTATCATAGATTTCTCTCTCCTTTAGAACCTTGCCCTCAAGACTCATCTTCTCCTATGATTTCCAACCTATCCATCCCAACATGACATTTCAGGAAAAGCACCTCAACACCTGCTGCCTTTGCCTCGTGAAGTGCAGCGCCAAATTCGGGATGCGTTTCCGTATTCGGCCTGACTTCACTAATGCCTTCCATTTGAATCACAAATGCTATCAAACATTTATATCCTTGTCCGCACGCAGCTGCAAGTTCCTTTAAATGCTTAACTCCTCTTTCCGTCGGGGCATCTGGAAAATATCCAACTCCGTCTATCTCAAGGGTGCAGCCTTTGACTTCCATTAGATATTTTTGCTTTCCTTTTTCCATATAGAAATCCAGCCGGCTATTTCCAAAGGTATACTCTGGTTTAATAGAATCATACCCCTGTGTCATCAGCCATTCTTTTACCACTTTATTCGGTGCCTGAGAATCAATGTTAACCCATATCTTATTCTTCTTAACTGCAATCAAATCATAGCGAGTCTTTCGATTTGGATTCTTTTCTATGCAATCTTCCAAAATCACTTCCGCCCCCCGCAGCAGTAATTCACGACAACGTCCCGTATTCTTTACATGAACCGATTCTACCGCTTCCGAGCCATCAATCTTTACCCGCGCAATAAAACGATTGGGACGTTCTATGAAAATTGCTTTCACTATCTTATCATATTTCATGTGACGTTTCCTATTATATGTACTAAAACATTCATTTTACACGATTGGATTCACTGGCAGCGTCCTGGTTGCAGTTCCGTTTTCTTTCCTTACCCTGATCGTTGTCTCCTTACTGACCCAGAAAGAAAATCAGGCGGCTGCCTAAAAGATGGCCTTTACTGATAGAAAAGAATTTTATAGTAAAACCGATTGGTTCAGATGGGCTGCCGTGCCAATGTACGGCAGCCCATCTGGCATCATTCTATCAGCCCTTTCGCTACCTCTTTCAGTTTCTTAGCCGACTCCACCAGCTTCTCCGCCTCTTCCTCACTCAATGCAATCGGCACATGCGTCTCCACACCCCCGATTCCCACGATCGCCGGCATACTCAGCGTGATATCCTCGATGCCATATTCCCCATGCATCATCGCGGACACTGGCAGAATCGAGCGCTCATTGCGGACGATACACTCGCAGATGCGTTTTACCGACATTGCAATTCCGTAATACGTCGCCTGTTTTTTCGAAATAATTTCGTACGCACTGTTTTTGACCTTCTCCGCGATCGCGTCCATCGCCGCATCGTGGTTAAAATGCCCGCGCATCTCGCAGAAATCGTTCAGCGGAATGCCCGATACATTCGTACTGCTCCATGCCGCGATCTCGCTGTCCCCGTGCTCACCGATGATAAACGAATGTACACTCCGGCTGTCCACGCCCAGGTGTTCGCCCAGCGCATATTTAAGCCGTGCCGTGTCAAGCACCGTACCCGAACCGAGCACCCGGTTCTCCGGCAGCCCGCTCAGTTTCAATGCCACATACGTCAAAATATCTACCGGATTCGATACGATCAGCAGAATCCCGCCAAAATCGCGTTTTACAATCTCCGGGATGATACTCTGATAAATTGCCGTATTCTTCTGCACCAGATCAAGCCGCGTCTCCCCCGGCTTCTGGTTCGCCCCCGCTGTGATAATGATGATCGCCGCGTCCGCCGCGTCGTCATACGTGCCCGCGTAGATCTTCATCTGCCCTGCAAACGGAATCCCGTGCGCGATATCCTTCGCCTCGCCGTCCGCCTTTTCCATATTTACATCTAACAGAACCAGCTCGGAAAATAACCGGCTCTGCATCAGTGTAAATGCCGTTGCTGAACCCACAAATCCGCACCCGATGACTGCCGCTTTTCTTGGATTTACCTCTCTGCTCATACGCTCATTTCTCCTTTTTTCTCCGGCTTATACTACATGTCCATGTTTCTAGCATCCGATCTCTGCATATGGACAAGCATGCCTCTAGTCTCTCCTGCCATTCATATGTATTGTGCCGCTTACAAGAAGGAGTATACATGCTTTGGGACATTTTTTCAGTTGTTTAAACAACGAAAATAGAAACTACCACACTTTCTGTTTATTTAGAGAGCGCCTTCTCCGCCGCATCCAGCCCCTCATATCCATATGCCTTCACTTCCTCCTCCATCGTCAGAAGTGCCAGACTCTTTCCTTCCTTTTTCAGTTCATTGATAAACTGCCAGTACGTATGCAGAGTGCTGTCCGAGTAAGTCCGCAGTTCTCCAAGCAGGTACGTCTGGAAGGAAGTATCATACGGCGTATCTTCAGAACTGTAGAGAAGCCGGTTTCCAGACGCCAGCACCGGATATTTCGCCTGGTACTCTTCCATCCAGGCAAGCTGCTGTTTCACGATCGCATCACTCCACTGTTCGCCCGCCAGCGTCGGATCAATCAGAAAATGATGCAGTTTCTTAAACTGCTCCGGTGCGGTGCTCGCCATCATCCACGCATATTTCTCCATTACCAGATTGCGCCCCTGCTCATGGGCGCGGTCCATATCCGCCTGCACGCAGTCTATGAGTTCCTCTGTCCACGGTGCAAAATGGCTTCGTCGCATGATAAAAAATGTCTCCGGATCGTCCTGACAAGAAGCACGTCCGCCCTCGTTATTGACTTTCTGAAAATCTTCCCACTCCATCTGAATCAGTTTCTCTATTTTCTCCTGTTTCGTCATACGCTGTCCTCCCTTTCGCTTGCCAGATCCCTTCCAAATCAATTTCCTGCATCTTTTCTTTCAGTTACAGTCCATGCGCGTTCCCATTTTGATGTGTCTATCCGCGGCTTATCCTTCCATCACATGACATTTTTTCAACTCCGAATCCTGAATCCGTTTCATGATCTCCCACGTATGCGCTTCCAGAAATGCATCCCGGCTGTCAGTCAGTCCCTGTTTTCGCAGTTCCCCAACTACCGCCTGACAGATTTCCTCGATCCGACCCACGCGCGGATCTAACTGGTTTACATAAGGATTCCATCCCGGGGGAAACGGCGGCTTCCACATCTCGCTCGTATCTCCCATCACCGAAAGCTCCCGGATTTTTTCCGCCACCTCTGGCAGAATCTGAAAGTTTTCCATTCCCCGGAACATCCACTTATAGTAAGGCATATACGTCCGGTTTAGTAAATAGACCATCGAAATCGCCTGCCGCACAAATTCATCGAGCGCCAGCATCGCCGCAACCGTATCCCCCCGCCGCATACAGCGGCCATAATTATACTGTCCCGACTGCGCCATTTTCGCTGCCCGCGCCGCGATCTTCTTGATCCGGACATCCTCTGGATAATACTTCCGAAGCTCCTCGCGGACCGCGGAAAATTCTCCCAGTCCGTCCTCAAAAACTGCCCCGCCTGTAACTGCCGCCAGCTTATCCTCCGGCAGATGCAGCCAGCGCATCAAGCTCCTTGGCGGCTGTTCCATCCCGATAAAACGGCTGTAAAATGCCTCTATCTCAAACACACCGACACGTCCGCCGCCCCGCGCACTTGTGAGGCGTGCCGGAACACCTGCAAACTCCCCTGGCAAACGGTCATAGGCATCCTGAAGCGCATTTCCGTACTGGTTATAATCTTCCGCCGAAAACCACAGACAGAAACCCGCCCCGAAATCGTGATCCTGCGATATCGCATCGTCAAATCCCAGACATTCCGAACCTTCGCCCACCAGTCCCGCCGCCAATCGCGGCAGAAGCTCTGGAAAATCCCGCTCCAGCATCGGACGCCCGACTTCTTCATAATATCGTTTTGCCAGTTCTAGTCCCTGCATCTAATCCCCCTACCTGATTTTATGGTTTTTTCTATTTCTACGTTTTCTCTATTTTCAGTATCTTTTTTTCATGCGCGTTTCTTGCACGCTTTTTATCAAATCTTCCATCTGAAAACTTTTCAAAAAACGCTTTTTTCTTGTCCTGTCTCAGAATTTCGCATCCTTGAACTGACAGCTCGCACAGTGGCTCGGGTTTCCGCCCTTGTCTTCCTTCTTGTCTGCAGCTCCGGTAATGCCTTTTTCTTCCTTTTCTTTTTTGATCATCTCCAGATTCTGGCGGATCACCGCGCACGCATCGCTCTCGCCAAACCGGGACTGCGTTACCATCAGCGCTTTTTCCAGCAGCCCGATCGCCTGATCATAATTGCCGCGCCGCCATGCCAGCTCCCCGGCTGCTGCCAGCGCCGAACCAAAGTGTCCCGACTGCACGCCCTCCGGGGACGCATAAAAGGTCAGGCTTTCCTTTAACTCCTCGTCTGCCTCATCCAGCCGTCCCAGCGCCATCAAGGATAGCGCCCGGTTGACATGGGTCGTTGCCACCTCCGCCTCGCTGTTCTCCATCTTTTTAATTAGTTCCAGCGCCTTATCCAGCGATTCCAGCGCCTTTTCATGTTCCTCCTGTTCCTGATAAATCTGGCTGATATTATTGTAGAGACTTGCCATCTCATAGCCATCCGTTTTTCCAAGATTCTTAAAAATCGCTTCCGCCTCCCGGTACTGGGAAAGCGCTTTCTCCACATCTCCTGCCATCCGGCGCGCGGTTGCCGCATTTAAAAGTGTCGTTCCATGGTGGATCGAACCATCCAGTCCCATCCCCGCAATCAGGGACAGCGCCATATCCGCCATATCGACTGCCTGTGCAACCCGTCCGGTATTCCGGTAGAGTCCTTCCATCTCATTGCACATCATCAGGCAAAGGCTTTTGTTCCCTGAATCCAGCCCTTCCTTCATCCAGCCCATCATTTTCTCTTCCGCTTCGTCCAGTTTTCCCTGCGCATAAAGGCGATCCAGTTCCTGAAACATCTGCTGTGTATCCATTTTTATCCCTCTTTCTTTCCCTTCTTTATTCTTGTTTCTGTTATTTTTTTCATTAATGTGCCTTGGCACCTTTGACACAAAAAGAGATACCGCAAAACCTTTTTCCCATCCCTCTGCTCCCCATCTTCTTATTTCTGACAGGTCAGTGCACGGATTCTGTGGTTTTGCGGTATCCACTATCTGTTCTCAAACCTTGTAAAATCTATCTCTTTCTCAATAATGCTTTCTATGCCGCCATGCAGCACCCGCATTCGGATCGCGTTTCATTTCAACGATCCGGCTTTTACAAATCCTGTATTCATCAAACGAAGCAGCTTCCGATCGCCGCATCACCCCATCGGCGAATATCCAAACGTATTTACCAGCGCATCAATCTTCTTTCCTGCCTTGCAGAGCGGGCAGTCACGGTAATCTGAATACGTATAATCCGGTAAATCCTTCTTGCCAAAGACTGACTTGATCGGCACACCATCCAGCGAATCCATCGCACTGAAAATCGCCGATGCGCCCTGTAAGATACCACCGTAATACTGGATGCTCTCAACTGCCTTATTTAAGGTACGTCCCGTCGTCACGGATGCCATCAGGATCATCACATGTTTATCGCGGATCATCGGAATCAGGTTGTCACGGAAAATGATCTGGCTGTTGTTGTTAAACTCCGGGCTGATTACATAGATAGATTTGTGCGCGTTCGTCGAGAGAAAACCGCCCTTTGCCAGCTCCTCCGCCAGAAAAGCACCGATAACTTCCGTGCCCTCCATGCAGACAATCGTGTCGATCACGGTGTCATACAGATACATGCCAACCAGCGCCTGTGCAACTTCCTCCGCCTCTTTCGTTCTCGCTTTCAGGGTCGTCACATCAATGTAATAATTGATATGTGCATGGTTTGTTGCGAAATGTCCTGGCCGAATCTTTAACGGTACTGTCGCTCCAGTTGTGTAGATCTTTGTATAACTTTTCTCCATAAAAACGCCCCCTTCTCCATCTAAATAGGTGTTCATAAATGTTTGAAACTGCTTCTAAAAGTTCCATGTTCACAGTCACTTCCATCCATGGATTGATACCCTTATTATACTAGAAAATGTGGCGTTTAACAAGATAAAATCTGTCATCATATGTATATTTTTTTATTTTTCTGTCTTTTCTCCAGGCATTTTTTTCTCACAAACAGAACACACACCCGATACTAAGACTGTGAACTACTCGGTAACTAAGTTACCAGAGCATCTGAAATCTGGCGGGATAC